>CAMDRP010000031.1 GCA_945906965.1 Opitutus sp. GAS368
GCCACGCCGTCGACGCCGATCCCGCCAAAGCCTTCCGACAAAGCCTCCCCGCCGATGTCGATACCGAGCTCGATCTCCCCACGTGGTTCGCCCAGCTCACCCCCGGTCCAGCCACGTTTCAAGCCACGCTCACCCTGCGCTCCGCCGACGACCAACCCGTCCCTGTTCTGCTCGGCGCTCACCGCACGCTAAATCGCAAAAACGAACTCACGCGCATCATCGGTTTCATCAGCGCCCTCCCCACGACCCTGCCTTCAAGCAAGCCCGCCTCTGAGTCTGAACCCATCGCCGCCCAATCTGGCGCGATCGAGGACGCGCTCATCACCGCCACCTTAGCGACTCTCGCCGAAGCTGTCATCATCACCGACGCCCACGGCCACATCCTCATTTCTAACGCCGCCGCCGCGCGCTTGCTCAGTAGAACCGCCGCCCAAATCTACGGCGCGCCACTGTCCGAAATTTTCCGCCTAGTCCGCCGCGACAACCTTCAACCCGGCGATGACCCGATCACCCGCGCCCTCTCCAGCGAAAGCCAACTCCCACTCATTCACGACCAAGCGCTCGCCTTCGTCGACGCCGCTACGCCGCCCTTACCCATTCTCTGGACCGCCCGCGCATCCTATGATCAAGCCGGTCAACCCCGCGGCTTCATCCTCGTTTTCCGCGATCCCGCAGAAATGAGGCTCACGCCCGATGAGCTCATCAAAGCCAATCGGTTTGAAACCATCAGCCAGCTGACCCGCGGCCTCGCCCACGATTTCAACAACCTCCTCACCACCATCCTCGGCGGCATCGCCCTGGCGAAAGACCCTCTTCACCCCCACGCTCTGGCCGACGCCGAAAGCGCCAGTCTGAAGGCAAAAAACCTGACCAAAGAACTCCTCTTGCTCACCCAAGGAGGCACCGGCACATTGTCCCTCGTCTCGGCAGAGGAACTGTTCGCGGCCACCCTCAAAATGGCCACCGTCGGCAGCACCGCCAGCGTCACCGCCGAGGTCACCGCCGGCACCGATTCTGTGCAAGTCGACCGCGGCCAAATCCTGCAGGTCTTACAAAATCTGGTCCTCAACGCTCTCCAGGCGATGCCGCCCACGCCCCACCCTGCGCGTGTCCAAATTTTCGCGCGCAACGTCACCCTTGCCCACGATCACATCCCCGGCCTCACCACGGGCCACTACGTCGAATTCGAAATTCGCGACAACGGCAGCGGCATCGCGCCCGCACACCTTCAGGAAATTTGGGCGCCCTTTTTCACCACCAAGAAACACGGCACCGGCCTTGGCCTCGCCACCGCCCGCTCCCTCGTGCAGAAACACGGCGGCGTCATCGGGGTTGATTCTAAGCCTGACGTCGGGACCGTGTTCACGTTTTACCTACCCCGCGCCGAGCACGCCCCCGGCTTTCAAGCCCACGCCGCCCCGACGCCGCGTTTCCGCACCGGCCGCATCCTGTTCATGGATGACGACGAAAAAATTTCCGCGCTCACCGCCGCGATGTTCGACCGCCTCGACTACAAATACGACCTAGCGAAAAACGGCGACGATGCCGTCGCTCTTTACCAACGCTACTTCAACATCAGTCGGCCGTACGACGCCGTCATTCTCGATCTCCACGTCATCGGCGGCATGGGCGGCGAAGCGTGTTATCACGCGTTGAAACAGCTCGACCCCGATGCGCGCGTCATCGCCTCCAGCGGCTACGACGATCCCGCTCTAGCTCGCCGCTACCTCGACCTCGGCTTCTGCGGTTACCTCAACAAACCTTATCGCCTCGGCGAACTCGGCCAAGTCCTCAAGACCGTGCTCGGTTGAATCCTTGGCGTATTCCCGCCGAGTTCACGCTTCGCGCCAGGTAAACGCGTGGCAAAGCGCCACGCCGGCTGCATCTGCTTCGTCAAACGCCAGCGGTCGCCCGTGCCCCATCATCGCCATCACGGTGCGCGCCATCTGCTCCTTGCTCGCTCGACCCGCGCCCACCACGGCCTGCTTCACGCGCAACGGCGCATATTCGAAAACCGGCAACTCCTGTAACGCCGCCGCCGCCATCGCCGCCCCGCGCGCCGCGCCCAAAATCTGCGCCGTCTGAAAATTCTGCACGAAAATCGTCTGCTCCATCGCCACGTGCCGCACGCCCGCGCCCGTCAACATCCCGGTCACCGCCCGGTGAATCTCCGCCAAAGCCAGGGCCATCGCCAGCTTTGGATGTACCTTCACCGTCTGACAGCGCAGCAACAACGGCGCGCGCCCCGCCGGAAATTCCACCAACGCCAACCCCGTTCCTCGCAACGACGGATCGATCCCGAGCACCACGCCGACAAACGGCACCTTCCGCCCCAAAGACGAGCCGGCCTGCGCCGTATTCACGCGCGAATGCGTCGTCGCCGGCACAGGTTGCCCCGCCAGTTTCGCCGCCCACATCTGCCTCACGTTCATTCGCGCCATACCGCAGCTTGCCCCACAAAACCCATCGAACACACGGAAAATTTAAGCGTCATCGCTCGCTCCCGTTTCAGAACAACAACCGCAGCCCCGCCGCCACCGAGAAAAACAACGCCAGATTCTCAAACACCTTCTGATTGATCCGCGGCAAAATCCGCCGCCCCAGCCACGCGCCTACCAACACCGCCGGCGCCAACCACAGATTCAGCGTAAAACTCGGCGGCGTGATCAACCCGAGGCTGATCATAAACGGCACCTTAAATAAATTCAGTAGCAGGAAAAACACCGCCGCCGTTCCTACGTATTCCATCTTCGGCAACCGCATCGCCAGCAGGTAAATCGCCATCAATGGCCCCGCCGCATTCGCCACCAAGGTCGTAAACCCCGCCAGCACGCCGAGCGTCGGCGCAAACCACACCGCGTGCTCCGCCTCTGACGACTCCGCTCCCGCGCGCCAACGTCGAAAAAGATGCACCGCCACAAGCGTCACCACGATTCCGCCGATCAACCGCCTCGTCTCGTGATCGCCGATCCGCCCCATCGCGAAATAACCGATGACGACGCCCACCCCCGCCCACGGAAACAACCGCCACAGGTGCCGCCAATTCGCATGTTGCCGGTAAGAACCCACGGCCACCAGATCGCCGAAACACAACAGCGGCAACACCAGCCCGGTCGCCTGTTTCGCCGGCAGAATCTGCGCAAAAATCACCACGAAAAGCATTCCCAAGCCCGCGATGCCGGTCTTGGAAACTCCCACCAGCAGCGCCGCCGCTACAGCCAAAACCCATTCTGCCGTCGTGAAATTCAAGCCGACGCCTCTGGTTGAAAATCACCTTCCTTCACCCGGAAAATTTCCCATGTCCCCAACTCCGCATCCGGCAACGCCGTGCCCGTCGCCAACACCTGCGACTCTGGATCGATCGTCGCCCAAAATTTTCGGCGGCGCCCCGGATCAAGCTCCCCGAGCACATCATCCGCCAGCAACACCGGACGCACCCCGCTCTTCGCGTGAAACCACGCCGCCTGCGCTAAACGCAGCGCGAGTACGACCGAACGTTGCTGCCCTTCGGAGCCAAAATCCTTCGCCTCTTGTCCGCTTACTTTGAGCGCAAAATCATCCCGGTGCGGCCCTGTGTGCGTCGAGCGTAGCGCGAGATCCCGCGCCCGCCCCGCCGCCCAACGCGCCAACAACGCCTCCTGGTCCGGCTGCGCAAAATCTGGCGCATACACCAAAGCTGCCGGCTCCGTGCCGTCGCATAATTTTTGGTAACCGGCCGCCATCCCCGCACCGATGGACTGTAAGCCGGAGATCCGGCGCGCGATCAATTCGACCGCCGCCGGCGCCAGAACTCGCTCAAACGCTTCCAACTGCGCCGCCACGGCGCCGCCTTTTTTGAGCAACGCATTCCGCTCCGCCAGCGCCCGCGTGTACGTCTGCAACGCCTGCAAGTAGCTCCCATCCATCGCCGCCAGTGTGAGATCCAACCACCGCCGCCGCCCCGCTGGCGCGCCGCGTACGAGCTGCAAATCTTGCGATGAAAACACCACGGTCGGAAATTTCCCCAGATAATCAGCGAGCCGCGTCACGCGCGTCTGATCGCACCACAATTCCTTGCTGTGGCGATGAACTTTGATCGTCACCTGCGTCTCGCCCAGCCGCGCGTGTTCCAGCGTACACGCCACCGCCGCCGTCGTTTGATCGTGCATCAATAGCGTCGCGCTTTCCGCCGTCCGAAACGATCGCGCCGCCGTCAGATAACCCGCCGCTTCAAGGAGGTTGGTTTTACCCTGGCCATTCTGCCCAACGAAAAATTGTCGCCGCCCCACAAAATCCAGCCGCGCAAACGCCACATTGCGGAAATGGCGAAGTGTGAGCGTGCGCAGGCGCATGTGCCCGCGAGTAGCAGGAAAAATTTCATCGCGGGCAAGCCCGCACCCACCTTTTCTCCCATCATGAAGTTTGCTGCCGCCCTCCACGCGTCCACCTCCACGCTCCAAGCCTTGCCCACGATTCGCCCCGCGATCGACGCCGCTGCCGCGCTTATTCTCAAAACCCTGCGCTCCGGCCACAAACTCCTCATTTGCGGCAACGGCGGGAGCGCCGCCGAGGCCGCCCACTTCGCCACCGAGCTCACCGGCCGCTATGCGAAAAACCGACGTTCCCTGCCAGCGCTGGCGTTATCCTCTGATGGCTCGCTCGTGACATGCATCGGCAACGACTACGGCTTCGACCAAGCCTTCGCCCGCCAGATCGCCGGCCTAGCCCAACCGGGCGACCTCGTCGTCGTACTCACTTCCAGCGGCAACTCCGCCAACATCCTCGCCGCCCTGCACGAAGCCAAAGCGCGCGACCTCAACAGCCTCGCCTTTCTCGGTCGTGGCGGCGGCCCGGCTCGCGGCCTCGCGACAGTCGAGCTCATCATGCCCGGTCAAAGCGGCCCCGCCACGCAAGAGGCGCACCTTTTCCTAATCCACTATTTCTGCGAGCTGATCGACGCCGAGTTCGCCTGAGTTTTTTCCGTTCGCCGCGGTTGCGAAAGATAAGGCGAGCCGCATCAAATTTCTCAATTCGCCGTAGGCGGGGTCTTTTCGTAGACGGACCAATTTTTCACGAGCTCATGCACAACGACGCTGCCCACGCGGTGGGCCGCCTCGAGCGACGGTAAATACGCCGAGTAACCCGGCCCGAGTTTCTCGCCGCTCAAACTTTCTGCCGCGTCGCCGCCCGTCATCTGCATGTCAAAATTACTCGCTGTGCGCAGCACGAGCACGCGCTTGACGTCCACGCGCTTGGCCCGATCGAGCAAGGTCAACGCTTGCAAGGTACCCGTGTCCTCCATCGCCGTCGTCACGTAGTTGCCCGCGCCGTCGCTGAAATACTTTACCCAGTCGTTGGCCCATTGGTTGAGGAGTTTACCGTGCCAATAAGTCATCGAGGAAAGCGTGTCGCCTTTCATGACGAGCGGCGGCCGTTGCGCCGCCGGAAACCCCGTATAGAGCGCCCGACGTTTTTGCATCGGCGCGGAATCCTCCAGCGCGACATCCTTCGTCAATCGGTAGGCCCATTCCACCAAAGCCGGCTGAAGTCGATACGCTTCGCCTTCGCTGCGGTCGGCCGGCAACTCAAACGGCTTTTTCTTGCGCAACGGAATGAAGCCCGTGGTCCAACCCGCGGGCATTTCGCGCGCATCAATTTCGTGGCCCAGATCGCCGTCGACGACCCACTCCGCCCACACCGCCGCGCCGAGCGGGCCGTCGTGCGGGTCGATGCCGGCGATGCCCGCGACAAGCCAATAACTCTGCGAAAGATCAAAACGCGGATCGAGCCCGAGCGCCATGATCGTCGCCGCGCTCTTCGCCGTGCCCACGCCCGTCACCACGCCGAGCACGCTGCCATCAGCATTGGTCCGCAGATCGCGGTAGCCCTGCGGAAACGCATGCACCTGCGTCAGCTGCTCGCGCTCGACCCAATATTGAAATTCACCCGGACGATCCCCCTCGTCCGCCCCCGCCTCAAACATCGCCACGACCACCACCTTGGGCCGGATTACGCCGGGCGCGGACCACGCCGGCAACGCGAGCGCGATGACTATAAAAACGCTGAGCGCACGAGAGAATCGCATAAACATCATGGGCTCACTCCAGCAGCACGCGCGCCAAGCGCAAATTGGTTCTTGCCGCACCGAAATGACGGCGGTTCGCTCCGACTTTAAACCCATGAGCAAAGCCACTCCCGCCCAAGAAAACGCTATCATTAAAACCGCCTACGGCGAACTCACCGTCGCCTTCTGGCCCGACGTCGCGCCGAAGACGGTGGAGAACTTCAAAAAACTCGCCCGTTCTGGCTACTACGACGGCACCGCGTTTCACCGCATCATTAAGGGCTTCATGATCCAAGGCGGCTGCCCCAACACTAAAGTCGGCGAAAAAGGCATGCCCGGCACCGGCGGCCCCGGCTGGCAGATCAAGGCCGAGTTCAACGCCAAAGCCCACGTTCGCGGCGTGCTCTCCATGGCCCGCTCGTCCAACCCCGACTCCGCCGGCTCACAGTTCTTCATCTGCCACGGCGACGCCAAATTCCTCGATCGCCAATACACCGCCTTCGGCGAAGTGATTGCCGGTGACGATGTCCTAGAGAAAATCGCCAACGTCCCCACCAAGTCTGGCGGCGGCGGAGAAAAGAGCACGCCCATCGAACGCGTCGGCGTCGAGAGCGTCACCATCGTCGACGCTTAAATCGCTTCGATTTCAGTCTCTGATCAAAGAAAAGGCCGGTCTTTACGACCGGCCTTTTTCATGAGCCTGAAACAGAATTACGCGTAGCCTAGCGCCTTCGCCACCGCGCCGCAGACGACCTTGCCGCCGCGCGTGTTCACGCCTTTTGCCAAGCCCGGATGCTCCGCGAGCGCGCGTTCCACGCCTTTCTGGACCAGCGTCGCCACAAACGGCTCCGTCGCCTGCGTCAGCCCCATCGTCGAGGTGCGGCCGACCAACGCCGGCATGTTGGGCACCGCATAGTGAATCACCCCGTGTTGCTCGTAAACGGGCTCCTCATGCGACGTCGGCCGGATCGTCTCGATGCAACCCCCTTGGTCGATTGCGATATCCACAATCACGCTGCCCGGCCGCATCTGCGCGACCATTTTTTTGGACACCACGATCGGCGCCTTCGCCGCTGGGATTAGCACCGCCCCGATCAACAAATCCGCATCGGCCACACTCGCCTCAAGATTCGCGGGATTCGACATGAGGGTGACGACGCGACCACGATACTCGGAATCCAGCGCCTCGAGTTTGCGCGTATCCAGATCGAGTACGGTCACACGCGCGCCCATGCCCGCCGCCATTTGCACCGCATGCGCCCCAGAGTTACCCGCGCCGACCACGACGACATGACCCGGCAGCGTGCCGGGAATACCGCCGAGCAAAACGCCGGAGCCACCATGCTGAGACTGGAGGAAATACGCGCCGACCTGAATCGCGAGCCGCCCCGCAATCTGCGACATCGGCTTTAGTAACGGATAAGATCCATCATTGGCCTCCACGGTCTCATAGGCGATACCGAGAATTTTCTTCTTCAACAACACCTTCGCGAGTTCCGCTCCCGCCGCGAGATGGAGGTAAGTAAATAACATCTGTCCGGTACGCATTCGCCCGTATTCAGCGGGTAGCGGCTCCTTCACTTTCAAAATGAGATCCGCCTGCGCCCAGACCTTCGCCGCGGAGCCGACCAGGGTCGCACCCGCTGCCCGATATTCCGCGTCCGTAAATCCGGCGGTGAATCCCGCCGATTTTTGCACCAAGACCTCGGCACCCAGCGCCACACAACGGCGGCATAAGCTAGGGGTCATCGAGACGCGCGTTTCACCGATTTTAATTTCTTTCGGTACGCCAATTTTCATAAACGCAACCCCATCACGAAACCTCAAAAACGCAACGCCCCAGAAAATACCGGTTAACTGCGCTGCTGCGCCGCGACCCACTCGCGGATGTTTCCGTCGAGCACACTTAACGGCACCGCGCCGTGGCGCAGCACCTCATCGTGAAACGCGCGCACGTCGAACTTCACCCCGAGCGCCTTGGTGGCAAAGACGCGCAGTTCTTTGATTTTCAGTTCGCCGAGTTTATAAGCCAGCGCCTGCCCCGGCCATACGATGTAACGGTCTACTTCGACCACGATGTCGTGTTCACTTTTACCGGCGTTATCTTTGAAAAATTCGATCGCCTGCGCCCGCGACCAACCGAGCGCATGCATCCCCGTGTCCACCACGAGGCGCACCGCTCGCCACATTTCATAGGTCAGCTGGCCAAATTTTGCGTAAGGGTCCGTGTAAAAACCCATCTCCTCACCCAAACTCTCCGAGTAAAGCCCCCATCCTTCGACAAACGCCGTGTACCCGCCCCAGCGCCGAAAATCTGGCAACGAGCCGAGCTCTTGCGCGATGGAAATCTGGAAATGATGTCCCGGCACCGCCTCGTGCAACGTGAGCGCTTCCATCTCCCATTTCGGCCGCGTAGCGAGCGCGTAGGTGTTGGCAAAAAAATAGCCCGCGCGACCACTCTCTGCGGCACCCGGATAATAATAAGCCGTCGTCTGCGATTTTTCAGCATAACTCGGCACCGGCAATACCCCATATGGCGTCCGCGGCAAGGTACGGAAGAGTTTGATCAATTGCGGATCCGCCCGCTTCGCGATATCACGATAGGCACGCAACAGCTCCTCCTTATCAGTGAAGAAAAACTTCGGATCTGTTCTCAAAAATGTAAAAAACTCCGCGAGCGTGCCCTTAAACCCCGTCTCCATTTTTACGCGCTCCATCTCAGCCCGGATACGTTTTACCTCAGCCAAGCCGATGTCATGAATTTGAGGCGGAGTGAGATCAGTCGAGGTCTCCGTCTTCACGCGCCACGCATACCACGCCTTCCCATCGGGCAACGCCGAGGCCGCCGTCGTCGTGCGCGCGCCGGGCAAATATTTTTCCGTCAGAAATGCATAAAGACGTTCAAATGCCGGCTTCACCTCCGCCGTGTAAGCCTGCATCGCCGCCGCTTTCAAACGCGCCGCCTCTTCACCTGAAACGCCCGCTCCGGGTCGTGTAAAACCACCGAGCAATGGACTTTTCAACGGATCCGCTGGAATCTGGTTCAGCACTTGTTGCGGCACATCGCGCAACGTGATTTGGGGCGGCGTCACGCCGCGCGCGAGACCATCCGAGAGCAACGCAACCACTTGATCGACTTGCTGCGGCAAGGCCTGCAAACGCGCCACCTGCGCCTCGAGGTGGGCGACCGTCGTCGTCGGCATTGTGCCAAAAACTTGCGCCGCGTCCTGATGCACGCCGTTAAGCTGCGTGATTTGGACCAACTCCGCCGGAAACCGCGCCCCTTCGACCGCTTCTTCCAACTGGCGCTTAAACAAATCATAGCTCACGCGCTCGCTCGCGTTCAACGCAGCACGCTCGATCGTCGCCAACACCGCCAGCGGCCGGCCCATAAGACGCTTGCGCTCCGTGATCGCCGCCGCGGTCAGATCGGTCCACCTCGTCTCGTAGCCCGGCGCACCAATGTAGGTCGCGAACTCGGGCGCGACTGAAAGGGTGTAAGCCCACTCGACTTTGAAGAGCGCCTGCAATCGCTCACCGTCCGCCGTGCGCCCCTTTGCTACTTCGATGGCCTGAAACTGCGCGTCGTAGTTATCCGCCCGCACGTTGATCACAGCCACCCCCGTTGCTACCATTATCAAAAAAACCAAACGGAATTTGCTTCGCATGGCTCAAACCCTTCTCAGTCTTCGGCCACGATGCAAGACGCCACACCCAAGCCCCTGCACTTGATCGTCGCCTGCGCTGAGAATCGCGTCATCGGCCGCGGCGGCCGGCTCCCTTGGCACATCGCCGAAGACACCGCTTTTTTTCACGGCGCGACCGCTGGGCAAACCGTCGTCCTCGGCCGCATCTGCTATGAGACGTGGCCTCAGGTTCGCACTGAGGGCCGTCATCCCGTGGTCATCAGCCGTAACGCGGCGCTCGCGCAACCCGGTGTGCTGGTCGCCCCCACTTTGGCGTCGGCCCTCGCCCTCGCCGATACCATGCCCGGCAAAATCATGATCTGCGGCGGTGAGCGTATTTACGCCGAAGCGCTGGCCAGCGGCCGGCCGCTGCGGCTACACCTCACGCTCATTCACGCCGAGATCACCGGCGACACGTTCATGCCCGATTGGCGCCATCTCCCTTGGCATGAACTTGCCCGACGCGAGAGCGCAGACGCGAATCACCGCTACACGTTTTTTGAATTGTCGTTACCTTGAGGCGGCGGTTCGTCGCACGCGGTGGTGTTGCATTGAAACGGTAAGTAGGCCGGACAAAATCCAAAAAATGCGGTGAAAATGGGGATAAAACCGAACAACCCCCACCAACTCAAAAAATGCCCGCCCAAGCCTAAAATTACGCAGCCGACGACGAAACGCACCGCACCATCGTAAGAGCCAACATTTGTTTTCATAAGGTATCGAGGATCTGGCCTCAACCTAACCTAGGCGGACTTTTTTGGCTGCGCAGATCTTGCGCATCGTTCACCGCTACACCCAAAAAATCGTTACTGCGGCAACGCCGCGTGGGCTTTTGCCACCTCGACATATTTCTCCGCCCAGGCGCGCAAACCGGCTTGTTCCTGTGCCGTCAATGCCCGTACGACTTTGGCCGGCGAACCGTAAACCATCGAGCCAGGGGGACACGTAAAACGCTGCGGCACGAGCGTGTTGGCGCCCACGATGCTGCGCGCGCCGATGTGCGCGCCATCCAGCACCGTCGCACCCATGCCGATCAAGCATTCATCCTCAATCGTGCACGCGTGGACGATCGCTGAATGCCCGATCGTGCACCACGCGCCGATGTGCGCCCCGTGCGCATCCGCGAGGTGCACCACCGCGTTGTCTTGAATATTTGTACCCTCGCCCACGCGGATTTTCTCAATATCACCGCGCAACACCGCGCCATAAAAAACGCTGCTCGAAGGCCCAAGCACCACGTCGCCCACAATGGTGGCATTGGCCGCGACAAAAAGCGCACGCGTCGTGTCGGGTTTTTGCCCGAGATGCCGCGCCAGACGAAAGGAGACACTGTCGTTGGAGTTCATTTTTATTTAGAGTAAGGTACGCCAATAGCCTTAGGCGCCACCGCTTGGCCAACAAAACCAGCCAGTAGCAACACCGTGAGCACATAAGGTAGCGCGAGGATGAACTGCACCGGAACGACCCCGACCACCGGCAAAGCCACGCCTTGCAGGCGCGTCGCAAGCGCATCTGTAAACGCGAATAGTAGACACGCCCCGAGCGTGGGCCACGGTTTCCATTTACCGAAAATCAGCGCAGCCAGCGCGAGGTAGCCCTTACCCGCCGTCATGTCTCGCACGAAACCCGAACTCGCGGCCGTCGACAGATAGGTCCCGGCAAAGCCACACAACACGCCCGAAATGATCACAGCCTGATAACGCAGGCCGTTGACCGAAATACCCGCCGTATCCACGGCGTGCGGGTTCTCCCCGACCGCGCGCAAGCGCAGGCCGAAACGCGTGCGGTAAAAAATCCACGCGCTAAAAGGTACGAGCGCCGCTGCGAAATAAACGAGTAGATTTTGCCCGCTCAACAACTCCGCATAAAGCAACCCCGGCAACGGCATTTCCCTCGCCGTCTCCGCCCACGGCCACACGAGGCTCGTAAACCGCTGCCCTGCGCCGTCGAGCTGCGGCGTTTGTCCGCCAAGATTGAACCATGCGAGCCCAAGCGTGGGCCCGAGCCCGACGACCATAATCGTCACCGCCATGCCGGCCACGACTTGATTACCGCGGTGCGTGATGCACGCGTATCCGATCACCAACGCGAGAGCCACGGCGGTTAAGATACCCGCGCCAAGACCGAGCCACACCGAGCCCGTCGTCGCCGAAACCGCCGCCGCGGCAAAGGCGGCGCCCAGCATTTTTCCCTCGAGCCCGAGATCAATGACACCAGAACGCTCCGAAAAAAGTCCCGCCATCGCCGCCAATAACAACGGCGTCGCCATGCGAATCGTCGCAGCCATTAAGAGCACGATGAGGGTGTACGTTTCCATTTACTCGATCCCTTTTTCAGCGCGTACATGCGCAAACAACGCCGTCAACGGCGCTCGGAAAATATTTTCCATCGCGCCGCACAATAATATCACGAGGCCCTGAATCACTACGACCATATCGCGGTTAATTTTCGGCAGGTCGAAAGAGAGCTGCGAGCCACCTTGGTACAGCGCACCGAACAACACTGCGGCTACCACAATTCCCACGGGATGGTTGCGACCCATCAACGCCACCGCGATGCCAACAAACCCCGCGCCACTCGGAAAATCCATCAGAATGCGGTGCTGCGAACCCATGAGCTCATTGAGCCCAAGTCCGCCCGCCAACGCGCCGGAAATGAGCATCGCGCCCACGATGATGCGCGGCGGAGAAATCCCCGCATAAACCGCCGCCGCCGGGTTGGCCCCAGCCACCCGCAAGGCGAAACCCCAACGCGTTCGCCAAATAAAAATCCACACGCCAGTCGCGGCTACAAGCGCGAGTCCAAACGCGAGATTAAGCGGCGTCGCCACTACGGTGATTCCAATTTTGGCAAACAATTCGTGCGCCGCCGGCATCACGGCGTTGGCAGAAAACTCCCGCGTCTCCGGCGATTGCTGACCAGGCTTGATGAGGACGTTGACGAGCAAGTAGGTCATCAACGCCGCCGCGATAAAATTAAACATGATCGTCGTGATCACGATATGGCTCCCGCGCCGTGCCTGCAGCCATGCAGGAATAAAGGCCCACCCCGCACCAAAAATCGCCCCCGCCAAGACCGCGAGCGGTAACACGACCCAAAACGGCCACGTTCCCAAATACAGACACACGAGCCCCGTGCCCAAGCCACCAATATAAGCCTGACCCTCGGCACCGATATTAAAAAGGCCCGCGTGATAGGCGACCGCCACGGCAAGTCCGGTGAAGATAAAATTAGTCGCGTAATAAAGCGTGTAGCCGATGCCTTCCTGCGTCCCGAGCGCACCCGTCGCCATCAGCTTGAACGCCGCGAGCGGACTTTCGCCGAGAATTTTTATGATCAGACCGGCAAGCACGAGCGCCACGCCGAGATTGATGAGCGGTAACAAACCGAGTTCAGCCCAGCGCGGAAGTTTCGCGGGCGCGTTCATGCCGAGACCTCCGCTCGCACGCCGGCCATCATAAGGCCGATTTTCTCCTCAGTCGCATCGGCGCGCGACAGCTCGCCGATGATCTCGCCCCCATTCATCACCAAAATGCGATCCGCGAGCGCAAGAATCTCATCGAGTTCGACGGATACGAGCAGCATCGCCTTGCCTGCATCGCGCAGTGCGATGAGTCGTTTGTGGATAAACTCGATCGCGCCAATATCCACGCCGCGCGTCGGCTGCCCAATGAGCAACACGGCGGGATCAGCGTCGATTTCACGCGCGAGGACGAGTTTCTGCTGGTTGCCACCGGAAAACGCCGCGAGGCGCAGCTCCGGCCGGGAAGGACGCACATCAAACTCCGCCATCTTTGCCGCGCACGCTGCAAGGATCGCCGCTTCGTCGCGCAATCCCCCGCGATTGAAGCGTGCTGCATCATGATAACCGAGCATCGCATTATCAGCGGCAGAAAATCCCGCAACCACGCCCATCCGCAAACGATCCTCAGGGACATGCGCCAGCCCGAAAGCGCGACGCGCCCGCGGATCGAGTTGCTCGCGCACCAGGTCGCGCCCGCCGAACGAAATTTCACCGCGACTCGCTGCGCGCGTGCCCGCCAAGACCTCGAGTAATTCCGACTGGCCGTTGCCCGCCACGCCAGCAATGCCGACAATTTCGCCGGCGCGTAGAGCGAAACTCACATTTTTTAGCCTCACCACGCCCAACCGATCCTGGACTTCGAGCGCCTTCACCGTGAGTAAGACCGCCCCAGGCCGCGCCGGACGTTTCTCCACCTGGAGCAATACCGCGCGACCCACCATGTGCTCCGCGAGTCCGCGCGGCGAGGTTTCGCGCGTGGCGACTTCCGCGACGACTGCGCCCTGCTTCATCACCGTCACGCGATCGGTGACGGCCATGATTTCGCGGAGCTTGTGCGTGACGAGAATCACCGCTTTGCCCTGCGCTCGCAGGGCCCGCAGCATGGTGAAGAGTTGATTCGCCTCGTGCGGCGTGAGCACCGCCGTCGGTTCATCCAAGATCAAAACCTCGGCTCCACGGTAAAGCGCTTTAAGAATTTCCACGCGCTGCTGGAGCCCGACCGACAATTCTGATACCACCGCATCAAGCGGTACTTCGAGTCCGTAATCGCGTGCCAAACGCCCGAGTTCCGCCCGCGCCGCCGCCAAGCCACCCGCAAGTAGCGCCCCGCCCTCAACGCCGAGCACGACGTTTTCCAGCACCGTGAAATTTTCCACGAGCATGAAGTGTTGATGCACCATCCCGATGCCCGCCGCGATGGCCTCCTGCGGCGAACCGATTTCGACGGCACGGCCTTGGACGCGGATCTCGCCCGCGTCCGCACGATGAAAACCATAGACGATATTCATCAACGTGGATTTGCCCGCGCCGTTTTCACCGATGAGTCCGTGAATACTGCCCGCGGCTACGGCGAAGGTGATCGCGCGGTTGGCGTGCACCGCCCCGAAGCGTTTATCGATGCCGCGCAACTCGAGCGCGGGCGGAGCGTCGGGAGGCGTAAATGGGGGCGCTGCGGGCTCCTTCGACACAGGATGCGTTTAAGGCGCCTTGTATTCCGCGACGACGATTTTTCCACTGACGATGTCGGCCTTAGCCCTCTGGAGGCGGGCCTCAATGGCGGGCGTGAGCAACTTACGGTTATACTCGTCGAGCGAGTAACCGACGCCATTTTCCGGCAGACCGAGCACGAGCTGACCCGGCTTCCACGTGCCAGCTTTGGCTTCGCTAAACGCCCGATAAACAGCCACGTCCACGCTCTTCATCGCTGAAGTCAACACACTGCCGGGATGCAGGTAGTTTTGATTGCTGTCGCAACCGATACTAAATTTTCCTGAATCTTTCGCCGCCTGCATGACGCCGATACCGGTCGCACCCGCCGCGTGGAAAACGACATCGGCGCCTCGGCCGAATTGGCTCCGAGCGAGTTCGGCGCCCTTGGTCGGATCGCCCCAAGCGGCCGGCGTCGTACCCGTCATGTTTTCAAATATCTCGGCCGCGGGATTCACAAAATGCACACCTTGCGCGTAACCGAGGGCGAACTTGCGAATGAGCGGAATATCCATGCCGCCGACGAAGCCGACTTTGCCCGTTTTTGAAACCAGCGCGGCGGCCATCCCGCAGAGAAACGACGATTCCTGTTCGCGAAAATTAATCGACTGGACGTTAGGCAGGTCGACGACGGCGTCGATAATGGTAAATTTCACCGCCGGAAATTGCTTGGCGACTTTCTCGACCGCTGAGGCCTGCGTGAAACCGACCGCGACGATGATGCTGGCGCCGCGCTTAGCGAGTTGAGCCATAGCCAGATCGCGCTGCGCGGCGTTGGTGATCTCAAATTCACGATACGCGATGCCGGTGTCTTTCTTGAATTTCTCCGCCCCCTCGCTGGCCGACTGATTGAACGAGCGGTCAAACTTGCCGCCAAAATCATAGACGATGGCCGGTAGAAAATCTTTTTCCGCGGCACCGGCGACCGACACCAAGAAAACTGCGGCGCAGAGCGTAGTCGCAGCCAAGCAACGGGAAACGTGAGAAAAAAGCATGGGGTAAAAATCCATTTTAATTAATTTCTAGGATGAAGCGGTGCCGCCGCCTAATCAATGCCTTATAAGGGGAACTCTCCGCGCGATCAGCTCTCAGCCGAGAATCAACCGTCGGGGATTATTTCTTATACCAGTCGCCGTTTTCACGTTGAAGCCAGACCCCAGCGGCGCTGCCAGCGGCGATCTGCTTGGCGCGGGCGCGGGCGACGGTTTCAGCGGTAGAACCCGTCTGTTGGGCGAGCGCCGCATAAACCGCTTCACGATCACGATTCTCAGCCGTCACCACGTCACCAGCCTCTGCGTTGGCCCCGCGGAGTTCGACGAGTCCACGGTTGTTTTCGCCGATCACGCCTTGGCTTTTCCAGGAGTCGAGGGTCGCGAGGCGTTTGCTCATGCGGCCTTTCACTGCGCCGAGATCCTCGGCACGCACGCTGGCCATCGTCGCGGAAAACAAACCAAGGACGAGCAGAAGACGGAGAAATAGATTTTTCATGAATTGATTTATGATTTGGCGGGGGGCGTGGCGATGGTGGCAGATTTCCTGTCGAGGTCGCCGAAGAAATCGTCGAGGGCGCGGTCGACTTTGACGTTCACATCGAGCGTCGCATGGACCTTCACCTCGATCGGTTGAACCGTGACGTTCAAACAACCAGATAACAGGAAAAAACTAGCGAGCACAGGAAGTAGACGTAGCATAAAAGAGAGGTTCATGAATGGACCGCCGGGCGCAACGAAAGTTTCCTCATCGCAATGAGAGCGTGGCACCGTTCTCAGCCCCGAGACGAAGCACGTAGGCCAGCGGGCCTTTCACGCCGACCGCAAAGCCGACGGGGCCTACGGAAGTGCCGTCGAGCGCGGGACGCGCCTGAATCAAGACGTGAGCGGTTTGGCCCTCTGCATCACCTTCGGGCGTGAGCCGGACTTCAAGTGATTCGACTTTAAGCGCGGTGCGGCCGAGTTCGATCGCCACCAAGTCCGCATACCCCGGATTCAAGGGTGCCGCCCACCGCGCCAGCGGCCCGAGCCAAGCTGGCAGCAATTCAAAGCGCTCGGGCACACTCGCACTCAACAGGCCCGGAGCCGACGCGAGCCGCAACACCATTGGCTCATCAGGGACGAGGTCGAGACGCCCGGCCCCGATCTGTAGCCCAAGCGCTTTGCTCCAGCCTAGTTGCAACGCGCCCTGCACACGGCCTTGCGCCTCGGCCAAACCCGTGGGCAAGAGCGCCACCACGTCGGCCAAGCCGATGCGCCGAATCTGTAAAGCTACCTGAAGCCCCGGCGGAGAAAGCGGCAACGTAAACGGCGCCGCTTCGATTTCACCGCCCGCAATCTCTACGCGCGCCTCCTCGATTTGCGGTAAAAGACGTTCGTCCATGCGCGCCCGCACAAGTAAATTTCGCGCCCCAAAACGGCCGGTCGAGATGGAGCCTATCGTCAAGCGCAGCGGACTCACGCTCGACCAGCGCGCGGCGTTTTGCCCAAAAATAAAATTTCCCGCCAACGCAATCTCCTCCAGCGCCCAGCCTTGCGTCGCATGCCGCACCGCACCGCGCCGCCACTCGAACGCCACGCGACCCTCGATTTGACCGCCGCGAATTACCCCATCGCCACGCAATTCCATGTCCCCCTCAGCTACCGCGCCCGCGAGCGCCGGACTAAGTTGCGGTGCAAGGCGCGGCAGCCAAATAGCGGGATCGAGCCGACCTTCGCGCAGAGTCCACGTGCCGGCGTCGAGGGTGGGATCGATTGCGACATGCACCAACATACGAGCGCCCGGCGCATCAGCGAAAAGCTGAAGGTCCAAGCGCGCATCAGCCATGCGCGTGAGTTGAACTCGCCAGACGAGTTCGGGCGCCCCAGGAAATTTCAAAGCTTTCAGCGTTCCGCCAAGCTCACCGGCGAGCGTTGGCCCCGCCGGTGACTGCGCCCAAGCTGGGGGCGAAGCGAGCAGCCCGCAAAGGGCGAAGAGAAAAACGGGGCGATAAAAGCGCATCAAGCGTAAGCCGACGCATGACATGGCGGAGCCCAGGGCGGCTGCCAATCCCCAAGCGCGGTTGGTGGCGCCGGGCATGAGCGCACGGTGCGACGAGCGGTTCAAACCACGGGCACGGCGGGGAGATGCCAAATATCTTCGGCGTACTCTCGAATGGTGCGGTCGCTGGAGAATTTGCCGAGACGGGCGGTATTGAGAATCGCGGATTTCGCCCAGCCAGCGCGATTGCGATACGCGGCGTCGACTCGGCCTTGGGCGTCGCAATACGCGCGAAAATCGGCGAGCACGAGGAAGGGATCGCCTTGGTGCAGCAGCGAAGCATGCACCGCGGAAAACGCGCCCGTTTCACCCGGGGTCCAGTAATCGCTACCAAGCCAGTCAATGACAGCCCGGAGTTCTTCGTCGGCGTGGTAGTAATCCCAAGGGTTGTAGCCTTTGGCCCAAAGAGCTTGGACCTGATCGACGGTGAGGCCGAAGATAAAAATATTTTCCGCACCGACTTCTTCACCGATCTCGACGTTGGCGCCGTCGAGGGTGCCAATCGTGAGGGCTCCGTTGAGGGCGAGTTTCATGTTGCCGGTGCCAGAGGCTTCCTTGCCGGCCGTAGAAATCTGCTCGGAGAGATCCGCGGCAGGGATGATTTTCTCGGCGAGCGAGACCCGGTAATTGGGCAGAAAAACAACTTTTAATTTACCGCCAATGCGTTCGTCGGCGTTGATGCGGGCGCCGATGGTATTGATAGCGCGAATGATGTTTTTAGCGACGTCGTAACCAGGCGCAGCTTTGGCGGCAAAGACGAAAACGCGCGGCACAACATCGAGTGCGGGGTTCTGCAATAAACGTCGGTAGAGCGCGAGAATGTGGAGTAGATTCAGGTGCTGACGCTTGTATTCGTGGAGACGTTTAATTTGGACGTCGAAAAGCGCGTCGGGCGAAACGTCGATGCCGCACTCGGTTTTGATGACGGCGGCGAGTTCCGCCTTATTGACCCGTTTGATCGCCATGAATTCGGTCTGAAACGTGACGACGTCCGCCGATTTTTCGAGGCCACGGAGCTGGGCGAGGTCGCGCACCCAGGCGTCGTTACCGAGCGTGCGGGTGATGAGCGTGGAGAGGCGCGGGTTGCACTTGAGCAGCCATCGGCGGGGCGTGATGCCGTTCGTCTTGTTTTGAAATTTCCCGGGGAACAGGGCGTCGAATTCAGGGAAGAGATCTTTTTTAAGCAACGCGGTGTGCAGCGCGGCGACACCGTTGACGGCGTGGGAACCTACAACCGAGAGATGCGCCATACGGACCATTTTCGGACCATCTTCGTCGATAATGGAGCAGATGCGTTTCTTGTGGTTGTCGCCGGGCCAGCGCGCTTCGACGGCGACCATGTGATTCACGTTGATCTCGTAGATGATCTGAAGGTGGCGCGGCAGCACGCGCTCAAAAAGCGGCACGCTCCAACGCTCGAGCGCCTCGGGCAGGAGCGTGTGATTGGTATAGGCGAAGGTCGCCGTGACGATCGGCCAAGCGCGCGTCCAGGCTAGACCCTCTTCATCGAGCAATATCCGCATGAGCTCGACGACCGCGATGGCCGGATGCGTGTCGTTGAGTTGGACTGCGACTTTATCAGCAAAGTTGTCCCAGGAATTAACGGGATTACGACGATGCCGGCGGATGATATCGCGCAAGGAACAGGCGACGAAAAAATACTGCTGCACGAGACGGAGCTCTTTGCCGTTTTCCGTTTTATCGTTAGGATAAAGGACTTTTGAGATCGTCTCGCCCACGGCTTTTTCGCGCACGGCTTCGACGTACCCACCACTGTTAAACGCCGCCAAATCGAAGTCTTCCGTGGATTTGGAGGCCCAGAGCCGCAGCATGTTGACCGTTTGGGTGCCGTAGCCGGCGGTGGGAATATCGTGCGGCACGCCTAAGATCGTCTTGGTGTCGACCCAGCGCGGGCGGTAGTGACCGCGGTCATCGAAAACATTTTCAACTCGTCCGAAGATGCGGACTTCCTGGGTATATTCCGGGCGAACCACCTCCCATGGACTGCCGAAAATAATCCAGTTATCTGGGGCTTCGACCTGGTGACCGTTCTGAAAAGACTGCCGGAAAAGTCCAAACTCATAATAGATCCCGTAGCCCAACGCGGGATAATCCATCGTCGCGAGCGAATCGAGGAAACACGCAGCGAGACGGCCGAGACCGCCATTACCGAGCCCCATGTCGACTTCGGACTCGCGGATTTTTTCAAAATCTTGCCCTAAGCCTTTGAGCGCGGCGTGGGCCGTGTCGAGCAGACCCGTAGCAAGCAGGTTATTGCCGAAGAGTCGGCCCATGAGGTACTCGAGTGAAAAATAATAAACGCGACGCACGTTCTGGGCGTTGTGCACCGCCTGTGTAGCAATCATACGCTCATGAATCGTATCCCGCACCGCCAGCGCGGTCGCGACCCACCAATCACGCGACGTAGCCGAGACCGGATGCCGCGCTAGCGTCGAGGTGAGATGCCGCAAAATCAAAACCCGGAAACTCGCCTCACTCACTCCGGTATCCGCCCCCGCAGCGGGCGCAGTACGAGCGGCAGCAGCGCCAGATGATGTGAGTTGGGATTTAGCGGCAGATTTGGCCATAAGTAGAAATAGAGCGTACTAACAGGATTCATGCCAGCATCAGGATGAGTCTGCCGGTTAATTTCTTGCGACAGACTCGGTTATTTCTGAAAGCGCCGCGCCAACTCGCCATGATTCAACTCGATGAAGGTAGGGCGGCCAGACGGGCTCGTCAGCGGGGTGCGCGTCGCAAACAGCTCGGCCACAAGAGCGCGTAAAGCCACTTCCGCGGGCGCGGCCGGCAAGCGGATCGCTTTGGCCGCAGCGATGCGCGCGAGCTCTTCCCGCGCCAAAGCGAGATTGTTCTCGGGCAGACGACCATCACGCAGCGCGCCGAGCACATCACGCACGAAAGGTTCAGCGTCCGCCGGCTCCATCCACGTCGGCACGGCTTCGATCCGGAAAAAATTGCGCCCAAATTCGCCGATCTCAAAACCGTGACTACCGAGAAATTTCGTTCGATCGATCAACAAGGCCGCGGCGATGGGATCGAGCTCCAGCGGAATGGGTAACAACAAGCGTTGGCTCGTTACGGCGCCGGAGGCAAATTGCGCGACCAGTCGGTCAAACCAGATGCGCTCATGCGCAGCTCTCCGATCGAGCAAGACGAGCCCAGCCGACGTCTCGAACAGAGCATAACTACCGTGCGCCAGACCGATAAAGCGCCATGAGGTCATGGAGATTTCAGGACGCGCATCTCGATTGCTCAACTCGGAAGCAACCGGCGACTGCGGAACCGTTATCGCCACCGGCACTACTAGAGCCGCGCGGATTGGCGCGGGGCTAGTCGCAGCAAAAAAACGCGGTACAGGCGCAGGCACGACGAGCGGGGCCAAACCAGAGGGCAACGTTGCCTCGGCGCCGGGCCTAATCGCTTGTGCTTCCACCACCGGTACGACCGGCGCACCCACCTCGCGCAAACGTTGCAACACACTGCGAATCACAAAACTACGCACCTGCGGCTCGCTGCGAAAACGCACTTCGCGCTTAGCCGGATGCACGTTGACGTCTACCGCCGCCGGATCGCATTCGAAAAATACGAACGCCAGCGGGTAACGGCCCTTCGGCAGCGATTCATGATAACTCTCAATGAGCGCGTAGTTGAGCGTGCGACTGTCCACCGGACGGCCGTTTACGAAAACAATCATCTCGTGGCGCGTCGCCCGCCCCACTCCAGGCCGACCGATCAAGCCCGAGAGTTTCAAACCCGGCTCGACGCTGTCGATCGCGATGAGCGACTCGGCGATCTGCTGACCAAAAATTTCCGTCACGCGCTCGGCTAGCGTCGAACATTCCGGCGAACGAAAAATCACCCGCCCGTCCTCGATGAGCGTGAACGCCACCTGCGGACTCGCGAGGGCGTAAAGCCGCACGCAGTGCACGATATGCGCGGCTTCGGTCGCGTCGGTTTTGAGGAATTTCCGGCGCGCCGGTACGGAATTAAAAAGATGCGTCACCTCCATCCGCGTGCCGACAGGGCGGCCACAATCGCGGACGTGAACAAACTTCCCGCCGTTGATCAAAATCTCTGTGCCCACATCACTGTCGGTGACGCGCGTCTGGAGTTCAAAGCGCGACACGCTCGCGATCGAAGGCAACGCCTCGCCGCGAAAACCAAACGTATGCAAACGATCCAAGTCCGCCGCTTCGGCGATCTTGCTGGTGGCATGTCGTTCCAGCGCGAGCAACGCATCGTCGCGCGTCATGCCCGAGCCATTATCCTCAATCCGCATCAACGAGCGACCGCCGTGGCGAAACTCGACCTCGATCCGCGTCGCGCCGGCGTCGAGGGCATTTTCCACAAGTTCTTTTACCACCGCAGCCGGACGCTCAATCACCTCGCCAGCGGCGATCTGATTAGCGACTCGGTCGGGAAGAATACGAACTTTGGCCATCGGAAAAGGAAAAGGAAACCGAGATGAATCCCGGAAAACGCGGCAAACGGAAGCGCGGAATTATTTCCGCTCGGCCCGCGGCGGCACGACCTCACGCCCGAGACTTTTGGCATCGATGAGATTCACGAGGTAAGACGCCGCCCGAAAGGGATTAAGGACAGCGTTACCGATGATAATCGGATCCACATGCGTTTTCGTATCCTCCCGCAGGCGCGCGAAAAGCACCGACAAGATACAGGCGCAAATCAACACACTCGCGAAAAAAACCTGGAGAAGCTCGACGTTGATCCCCGACGCGCCGGCCGGCCCCGTGCTCTTTAAAACCATCCCCCAAAGAATCGGTGTGCAACCGCCGACACAGGCAATGGCCGCGCCGTGGATCGAGATGTAGAGCGCACGTTCACCCTCCGGCGAAACCTTCGGCAGATAATGTAGATTGGCGATATTCCAACACACTGCGCCGAGCCCGATGATAAAATATATTCCGCCCATCACGATGGCGCCCCCAATAAATTCCCGTAGATAAAGCCCCCACAGCACCGCCGCCACCGCGACCAACCCGAGCGACACTAGAAAAAACGCCCGTGCCCCCACCGCATCAATTCGCCGGCGAATCAACCACGCTCCAGCAATGACTCCACAGTAACGCAACACCTCAAACTGCATGATCCGCCCCGGCGTCAGATTTCCGCCGACTTTGAGATAATACGCCGCGAACGGCGGAATCGGCGTCGTGATCACCGCGTACCACACCGCCAGCCAAAGATAGCGCCGAAACTCCGACGGCGCGAACAACAACCGCGGTGTGTCGCGCAACACCGAACGCAGACTCACCGCCGGCGGAGGCGCGATATCCGGCAAGCGTTTTAAAGAGTAATAGCTGAGCGTCGAACCGAGCAACGCGATCACGTACTGCACCAGCAAAGCCGTATAAATCGGCAGCCAAGCGAAAAGCCCCGCGCATGCGATCAACGCTCCCACTCCGCCGATGCCCGAGAAAAATTGATCACTCGCAAAATAACGTCCCTGCACCCGCGGCGGCAACAGACCCATCAACCACGTCGTCATGGCCGAGGCTCCGATTGACCGAAAAAAACAAAAGAAAAAAACACTCCACACCAACGTCGCTACCATCCACGGCTGACCCGTTTCGGGGGCGAGCACCGCGAGCCAGACCGGCAACACGAGGAAAAAACTGCGAATCCCCCAGCCGCCCAAGGTCACGCGCTTGAAACCAAAATGCGGTAAAAGCGCCGTCGCCGCGACCTGCACCGGCGTGAGCAAGAACACAAACGAGTACGCCAATCCCACTTGAAACGACGAAGCCCCGAGCCGCTCCGCAAACAGCACCATCGGCGTACCAATCGCGATCTGCCAGGTCAGCGCATTGAAAAACCCGAACGACAAACCCGCGCGGTAAGGCGCGAGTTCGGGATCGGATTTAGCAGTGGGAAACAACGACACAAGAGCGCCCGCGGCGGAGCAGCCGATCAGCAATTATTTTAGAGTTTTTTGCCAACGAGCAAACTGCTTCGCAACCTGCTTCGGCCCCGGCATGCCCGTACCCGTACGCTTCGCGAGTGCCCGCTTGAGGTCGAACACCTCGAGCCAATCGTTGCCGTAGGCCGGATTTATTTTCTGCACTTCAGTAGTAGGTAGTTGATTCAACGGCAGACCGAGTTTCTCGGCGAGTTTCACGATATCGCCGACAGCATGATGCGCCTGGCGAAACGGCACGCCACGCAACACGAGATAGTCGGCCAAATCCGTCGCCAGCAACGCCGGATCCGCCACCGCGGCGGCGCAACGCTCACGGTGCAACGTCATGCCACCGATGGTTCCCGCGAGCACATCGGCGCAAAGTGCGGTTTGATCAAAACTGTCGAACACCGGCGGTTTGTCCTCCTGCAAGTCACGATTGTACGTGAGCGGCAAGCCCTTCACAAGCGTGAGCAGCGTATGAAGATTGCCCTGCAAACGCGCGGATTTGCCGCGCAGCAATTCGCACGAATCGGGATTTTTTTTCTGCGGCATCAGCGAGGAACCCGTGCAAAATGCATCCGGCAGCTCGATGAACTTGAACTCCGTGCTGCTCCACAAAATCAGATCCTCCGCGATGCGCGACATATGTACGCCAAACGTCGCACACGCCGACGCGAACTCGATGAACAGATCGCGGTCGGCGACGGTGTCCATGGAGTTTTGCGTGACCTGCGGACGGCCCTTGGGATCGACGAAGCCGAGAGCCTTGGCGGTATATTCACGGTCGATCGGCAACGTCGTACCGGCGATCGCCCCCGAGCCTAACGGGCACCAGTTGGCGTGCGCGGCGACGTCGGCGAGACGCGCGCGATCACGCTGGAGCATTTCCATCCAAGCGAATAAATGATGCGCGAGATACACCGGCTGCGCGCGCTGCAAATGCGTGTAGCCAGGGATCAACACGTCGCGATTAGCCGTCGCGACGGCGAGCAAGGCGCGTTGGGCGCCGAGGATTTTTCCACCCAAGACCGCCGTGGCGTGCTTAAACCAGAGGCGCATGTCGGTCGCGACTTGGTCGTTGCGGCTGCGCGCGGTGTGCAGCTTGGCGGCGGCGGGCACGCGCTGCGTCAGAGCCTGCTCGATATTCATGTGCACATCTTCGAGCTTGATGTCCCATTTAAATTTACCCGCGGAAATTTCCGCCAAAATCGCGTCGAGACCGGCATGGATCGACGCGCGTTCCCTCGGTGAGATTAGGCCGACATGCGCAAGCATGGCCGAATGAGCCTTGCTGCCCGCGATGTCGAACGGGGCGAGACGGTGATCAAACGAGACGGACTCGCTGAACCGGAGCATCAATTCGGCGGGGCCCGCGGTGAAGCGACCGCCCCAGGTAACTTGTGAAGACTTGGCCATGAGAGATGCCGAGCACACGCCTAGGCACGCCGCCGCGCAACGCGAAAGAGAGTTTGCCCGACTGGGCACCTCCGGCACGCTAGGGGCATGTTTGCACGCGATTTAATCGTAGGTTTGGTGCTGAGCGTCGCCTCCCTGACGGCGGCGCAAGATCCGCATGCCGCGGTGGAGATCGCGCCCGCCAAAACTTCGATTTACATTGGCAGCGTCACGATGACCATGCCGACGTTTCAACGCACCGGCGCTCGTTACGAGTCGAGCTATGTGGCGCGGGTGTTTCCTTATTTTTTTTACAATGAGCGCGGCACCCTCGCGATCGATTTCACCGCTGAACAACTCACCCGCCTAGATCGCGGCGAACGCGTAGACTTTCAGGGCCAAGCTAGGAGCGAATCCGGCGAACCCCGCCGTATCGAAGGCCACGCGACCCCGACAGATGCAACGAGCGGAAAAATCAAAGTCCGCGTTTTTGTGACCGAGAAAATCGAACTGATTTTCAACACCACGTATCGTTTTACGTCCAAAGCGCGCCCATAAGGGAGGGCGCGCGGCGTGGTTAATTAAATTGGCGCGGTGGAGGTGACTCGAACACCCGACCGGCGGTTTAGAAAGCAAGTGTTCTGGATGATATTAAAACATTGACAATCAATGTATTACAAAAGTAAATATGCGTTTTATGAAAGTTTATGCTCGCGGTTTGCTTGCGGCATTACACGCAAACTATTATCATTACTGGGGTAAATTTTGTGTTTCCGCCGCCACTCGTGAATAGCAGTTCTTTGTGCGCTTTATTGATGCTCTATTTAGCGACGGATGTTTATGAATGGTGCGGCTGCCGGAATTTGAATCCGGAATGAAGAGGTAGAAGCTCTTAGTGATGTCCAATTTCACCACAGCCGCGTAAGTTTTTACATCATCGCCGGAGATGTCTTTGTCAAATCTTGGCGAGGAACTTCTCTTGTGGCGAGATTGATTCCGAAGCCGACGCCGCCGCTTTGCCAGTGAGGGCATTTGGCTTATTTTTTTTGTTTGCGGGGTTCATCGTCATACTTATGGTCTGGGATTTGACCGTTATACCCTTTTGTTTGAAGTAATCTTTGACCTGCTGAAAGGATTTTCCCTCTCCCTTGAGTTTTTGGATAGTTGCTTTTATCTGTTTTTTAGCATCGATCTCTTCTTGTGATAGTTTAGGTTTAGGGGCTTTAGGGATTTTGATTTTGTATTCTGGGTGGTTCGTTCGTAAATACCACGCCATAATACGATGAGCAGCCATTGTCTGCCTGTCTTTATCCGAAACTTTAGATGGGAAGTTGATTTTAGCACGCAGTGCCGAAAGTGTATTGGCGAACTCTTGTTCTGATTTGGCTTTTGCTTTTTTTAGGGAAGCCTCTCGATGTAGTTCAACGAGAAGTGCGACATCATCGCCACATTCTGCGATCAGTTGAGCGCCGAGTTCTTTGACGTTCGGTGATTGTTGTTCGGTTTCGTTATTTTTCATAAGTTTTCCTATTTGAATACGAGTGTCATACGGGTCAAGCGAAAATCAAATATTTTACGCACGCTTACTGACTCATTGCGAATGTGGGTCTGGTTTATTTGTTTGGTAAGTTTTTATCAATCGTCTTTTTATCTTTCGCACTTTGAATGAAAAATATATATGAAAGTCGGATACGTATTTTTGACTTAGTAAATAAGAGGCAAATGGGTTATAATAACTCCATTTCTTTTGTTTGACACAGAAGACACCGATTAGTCCAAATATAACTTGATTGTGGCTGGATGCCAAGTTTTCCCTGTCCGAGTTTTAATACCGCGTATATTTAGAATGTTGGCTATTCCAGCGAGGGTTTCTACTTTAGCCACGTCTTTGATTTCTTTGATTATCGGGAGGATTGTATTCTTGAAGGCGGCGGCGTTATTACGATTTGCTTGTGCCATCAATGCGACGCATTTATCTGGTTGAGGAGTTCCGAACTGCCTCCCCGCCAACTTGGCAGACGCCATACTATCTCGGACGCGACTTTTGATGTTCTCACGCTCATTCTGCGCAACAAGTGCCATTATGTGGAGCGTGAATGAAGAGGCATTTGGCATTTCTGCGATTTTGAAGGGAACCTGCTTGTCGGACATTTCAATGATGAAAGCAGCACTTCTTGAAAGCCTGTCTATCTTTGAGCAGATAATAAATGCGTCATTTCCCAACGTTTTGACGTGGTCCAATGCCTTCGCCAACTCTGCGCGGTCATTCATGAAGCCAGATTTTTGTTCCGAATAGGTCGCAACCAAGATTGTATCGGACTGGCTATTGATATATTTTTGAATGGCAGCCATCTGACTATCAAATGAGAAGCCGTCTTGGTTGACGCCATTTTGCCGTTTTTTGTCTGTGCTTGTTCGTAAGTAGGCGATTGCTTGTTTCATTGAGCCAAACTGACTCATTTACTACGCTCGTCAAGCATTTTTATAACTACTAAGGACTACCTTTGCTGTTTTATGAGTTGTTTATTTTGGATACTTTGACCGACAAACCGAGGATTATCTGTCCTATTGACTGATATGAGACAAGTTTGCCGTTTGCCGTGTATGTTCCGGATTTCGTCTCTTTTGCCACCACACGCCTGTTCTTATCATAATATGTGGTTCCGCCGCCACTTTTGAATGAATAACCGAGTATCTTACCATCAGCCATCTTGATTATCTCACTTGAAGACCCCATCTCGTTTATTGTAGATCTGTTCTTTTGTGTTTGTTTTTTATGTTTTGTAAGATTTTCGGCATCTTTGATTTTTGATTTTATTTCTACTTCTTTATCGTTTATTCTTTCAAGTTTATCCTTGAGGTTGTTGGCAACTACCTCACTTGAATATTTTATTTGTTTGTTCATAGTTTTGTAAGTATAAGTTTATTAGTGATTTATGATGTAGTTTATTTGTAATCACTTGTTTGAGGCAACTCGCTTACGCGATACAAAACTTTTCCTGATTTGTTCATTTGACTCATCAATACTTTGATGAGTTTTTCATCGTCGTTGGCATTTTCATTGAGTTCCTGCTCAATACTCATAACCTTGTCATTTTTGAGCATTGTCAGTAACGCTGAACTAACTATGATTGGGTCGTCATTTTCATCGGCGTTTCTTTTTTTTAGAATGTATTCAAGCCCGTTTTTGTTTTTGTCGTATTCTTCAACGTCCGCTATTCCATAATCATTCCAAAGGGTGTCTAAATACTCACATGCTTCATTGATAGTTATTCTGCTATTTTCGCCATCAATGATTTTATGACCACCCAGCAGGAAGTGAATGTGCCAATCGCCTGATAGATGTTTTTCACATCTGGCGACATAATGAAGCCTTCTTTCATATGAGTTGTTCAGCATTCCTATTTGATGGATGATGCTCTT
>CAMDRP010000032.1 GCA_945906965.1 Opitutus sp. GAS368
TTCGGCTTCAACGCCGTGCAAAACAAAGTCCACGTCCACGACCTCCAGGCGACGATCCTCCACCAGCTCGGAGTGAATCACGAGAAGCTCACCTATAAATTTCAGGGCCGCCAATTCCGCCTCACCGACGTGCACGGCCACGTCGTCAAAGCCATCCTCGCCTGATTTTCCGCGTAGGGGCGTCGCTCGCCGACGCCCGTCCGTCGCCCACGCCTCATGTTCACCCGCCGTCACTTCCTAAAAACCGCCGGCGCCGCCACCGCCTGCGCCTTCATCCCCGCCCGGGCCCAAACCTCCGCGCCTATCCTCGGCCAAGGCAATTTCCGCTACCGCGTCGTCCCCGGCTGGGGCGTCCTCGATCCTGCGACCACCCCCGTCAAAGACTGCCACGGCCTCGCCCGCGACCGCTCCGGCCACATCATTCTTCTCACCAATCACACGGCCAACAACGTGATCATTTACGACCGGGCCGGCCGCCTCGTCCACAAATGGGGCAGCACCTTTCCCGGCGCCCACGGACTTTCCCTCGTCACCGAGGGCGACCGCGAAGTCCTCTTCATCACCGACCTCGCCACCCACCGCGTCGCCAAGACCACCCTCGACGGCCAACTCCTCGACGAGTGGCGCTGGCCCGAGAAAACCGGCAAATACGAAAAGGAAGACCAGTATCGCCCGTCGTGGACCCTCCACCTGCCTAATGGCGAGTTCTACGTCCTCGATGGCTACGGCCGCGACTATATCGTCCACTACGGAGCCGACGGAAAATTCCGCCGCATCTTCGGCGGCGCCGAGGGCGGCATCGTCCACTGGGGTCCACACGCCGGCATGATCGACACCCGCGCGCAATCCGACCCCACGCTCCTCATCGCGATGAGCGACCAACAATACCTGCTCCGCCTCGGCCTCGACGGCCGCGAACTCGCGCGCACACCACTACCGGGCGGCAATCCACGCCAGATCCGCCGCCACGGCGACCACTACTGGATCGCTCACCTCGCCGACAACTGGCCCAAAGACCGCAACAGCCGCGGCTACCTCTCCGTCCTCGATGCCGACCTCCGCGTCGTGTCCAACATCGCCGGCACCCCGCCCGCCTACGACGACGCGGGCAAGCTCCAGCCCATGCGCCACCAAGAGCCCGTCTTTATCCACCCCCACGACCTTTTGGTGGACACAGACGAAAGCCTCTACGTCGCCCAATTCGCCTCCAACCAAACCTACCCCCTCAAACTCGAGCGCGTTTGAAGGTAGGCGGGTTATCCCTAACCCACCACAAGCCGCGTCTCCGAACCCTGTGGGAGCGAGCTCGCTCGCGACAACCCGCCGCCCTGTCATTGCGAGGAGCGCAGCGACGCGGCAATCCAGCTTCCTCCTCCCGCGCAAGGCGCGCCCCTTTCCCCCCGCCACCGGTGGGTGGCGCGCAGCGCCAGAGTGTTTTTATTCGCGCACATTCGCGTGCTTCGCGGTCCGCCGATCCTTCAATGCCGCACCCCGACCCCGCGCTCGACTCAGCCCACCAACTTGGTTGGCTCGTGCGATGTCACCCCGCCTCGTTCTCGCCGCCCTTCTGATTCTCGCCATCCCTGCCGCCCGCGCCGCCCTCAATCCCGCCGAGGAAAAAATCGTCGCCGCCGTCAAAGCCCAGGCCGGCGAATTCAACCGCGACCTCGAGACCGCCGTCCAGATCAACAGCGCCACCGAGAACCTCGCCGGCGTGCGCCAACTCGCCGATCTCCACGGCGCCCAACTCGCCGCCCTCGGTCTCACCTACCGCTTCGTCGCCCTCCCTGCCGCCACCGGCCGCGCCGGCCACCTCGTCGCCGAACACAAAGGCACCAAGGGCAAACGCGTCCTCCTCATCGGCCATCTCGACACCGTCCTCCCCGGCGGCAACTTCCGCCGCGACGGCGACAAAGCCCTCGGTTCCGGCACGAGTGACATCAAGGGCGGCAACCTCATCATCATCTACGCCCTCCGCGCGCTTCACGCCGCCGGCGCCCTCGCCGACACCCAGATCATCGTCATGATGACTGGCGACGAAGAAGCCGTCGGCCGCCCCGTCGAAGTCGCCCGCGCTGAACTCTTCGCCGCCGCCCAACGCAGCGACCTCGCCCTCGCCTTCGAAGGCGCCATCGCCCACACCGGCACCGTCGCCCGCCGCGGCAGTGCCTCTTGGGAAATCGAGGTCCAGGGCGCCACCGGCCACTCGTCCGGCATTTTCTCCACCGCCATGGGCGCCGGCTCCGTTTACGAGGCCGCCCGCATCGTCACCGGCTTCTACACCGAACTCCGCCAACTCGACGGACTCACCCTCAACCCCGCCCTCATCGTCGGCGGCACCGAAGTCTCGCTCGACCGCACCGGCGGCAAGACCGAGGGCAAGACCAACATCACCGCCCAACGCACCCTCATCCGCGGCGACCTCCGCACCACCAGCGCCGAACAACTCGCCGACGCCCAGGCCAAGATTCGCGCCATCGTTGCCAATAATCTCCCGCGCACCTCCGCCACTATCACCTTCAGCGAAGGTTACCCCGCGATGCCCGATTCCCCCGCCAACCGCGCCCTCCTCGCCCAGCTCGACCAAGCCAGCCGCGACCTCGGCTTCCCCGCCATCACCGCCTACGACCCCCGCTCCCGCGGCGCCGGCGACATCGCCTTCGTCTCCCCGCCCCTGCCCGCCCTCGACGGCCTCGGCATCCGCGGCGGCGGCGCCCACGCCCCCACCGAGTGGGCCGACCTGAAGACCGTCCCGGAGCTCGTTGAACGCACCGCCCTCCTGATCTACCGCCTCACGCGCTGATCCCCAAAAATCTTTCTCTTTCCTCTTTCTCCTACTCTTTCTCCCAACCTCCCCACGCCGCATCACCGATCCCGCTTTTTTCCACCCCATGAAACCCCGCTTCCTCGCCCTCTTTTTCTCTCTCGCTGCTCTCCTCTCCCCGCTCATCCGCGCCGCCGAAACCGCCAAACCCGCCGCCTCCTCAAAACCCATCCGCGCCCTCCTCATCACCGGCGGCTGTTGCCACGACTACGACTTCCAAGCCAAGGCTCTCACCGAAGGCGTCAAAAAATTCGGCGACGTCACCTGGACCATCGTCAACGAGGGCGGCAAGACCACCCGCGGCGAAATCAAACTCTACGACAACCCCGACTGGGCCAAACCCTACGACGTCGTCGTCCACAACGAGTGCTTCGCCGACACCGACAACCTCCCCTACATTTCCAAAATCCTCGCCGCCCACCGCGCGGGCACGCCTGCCGTCGTCATACACTGCGCGATGCACACTTACCGCGCGCTGAAGACCGACGAATGGCGCGAATTCCTCGGCGTCACCAGCCGTAAGCACGACCATCAAAGTAACTATCCCGTCCGCCCCGTCGCCGCCGACCACCCCGCCCTCCGCGGCTTCCCATCCCCTTGGGTCACGCCCATGGACGAGCTCTACATCGTCGAAAAACTCTGGCCCACCGCGAAAGCGCTCGCCGTCGCCAAGAGTGAAAAGGACGGCCTCGATCACGCCGCCATCTGGACCAACGACTACCACGGCACGCGCGTCTTCGGCACGACCTTCGGCCACAGCAACGCGACCTGGTCCGACCCGACCTTCATCGCGCTCCTCGCTCACGGCCTACACTGGGCTGCGGGCAAGTAATCAAGGTGAGGCCCGAATTAATGAAAAAATTCATCTAGAGAAGTACAGACCAACGGACGTATACCGAGGTGAGCATCATGACCGCCGCATCCGCCAGGCCGGTGCCAGTCCCGCAGCTTCCACCTTAACCGCACCTCGCCCGTGCTGCTTGTTAAGCGCATCGAGCATGCACATGGCCGCGTCACGCTTCGCCTGCTGATCGGGCCCTAAAGTCGTAAAGGAGGTTTGTTCCGCTCCAGCATCGTGCAGGTCCAAAATCATGACAGCGGCTTTTTTGTAACGACACCCTTCCCGCCAACAAGCGTCCAGAGCCTGCTGACTCGCTGTTACCAACTCTGGGTTATACTTGCACGCCGTATCCAATGTCTCCCTCGCGTCCCCCGGCGGGCGGCTACCAGCAGATGTTTAACCCGCCTGACACATAGGCCGGTAGGGCGTCGTCTCCCGAGACTAGGACTAAACCCTCGTTGATCGCGGTCCAGATGAGCAGGCGATCAAACGGGTCGCGATGTTCGGGACGGGCACGTAGACTACCAGCGCTGGCGGCTAGCGCTGCAGTGAGCGGGTGAATAGCCCAGCCCGCTTTGATCGCCAAAGCCGGGTAGTCCTCGGGGCTGACTCCTTTAAAGCTCAATTTACCGAGACCCGCCTTCAAACTGATTTCCCAGAAGGTGATCACGCTAACGTGCACGGAATGTTCGGGTGCCTGCAACGCCTTGCGGGCGGGTACAGAGAGTCGCACGGGCTCGTGCAGAGCCCAGAGAAAGGAGCAGGTGTCGAGCAGCAGTTTCACGATCCAAGAAATTCTTCGTCCGTAATTTTCCAATCGGGGCTGATGCGTACAGTGGCCTTGCCTACCAGTAGGCCGAGTTTGCGCTTGGGGGCGGCGGGGGGCGGGCCGAAGACGGCGACAGGGCGCTTGTTGCGACCATAGGTTACGGTGACAGCTTGGCCCTTGTGCACGAGCGCTAGGGCCTCGGGTAGACGAGCCTTGAATTGGCCGATGGTGAAGGTGGCACTCATCGACTCAGCAAACACCTACCGGGACAAGTAGTCAAGTTAGGCGTCATGTCTTAGCCTGAACTAAGCCAAGGATGAATTGGTAAACGAAACACCGCAAAACATTGAGGTTACCCCGATTTTACGGACACGAGTTACCCCCCACCCCCTCCACACGTGCCCGAAGCCCAGAAGCCCCGCTACGTTAATAATTGTGGGCTTCGATAGGTCGCCCCGCTCGCCTTCGCAGCGTTAGAGGATAATTCGGGCAAAAAAAAAGCGAGGGCTCTTACCTCAAGCGGACGATTTTTGGGCCGCGGCGCGTTCCGCATGTTCGAAGGCCTCTTCAAAGTCTTCCAAGTCGCGATTCGACATGCCCAAGGCCCGTCCGGCCTCGCGCCATCCGGCGACGGCGCGCTCGACTCCCAGCAGGATTTGTTTTGCGCGCGGTAGCGACAGTCGAAAGTAAGCGATCACCGACATCAAGGCCTCGACGGTCGCAGCCGGTCCGATTTCGGCCGACACCCACGTCTTCAACTCACGCGCGCGGTCGGGAAACGGATTGAGATCGAAGGCCGGCGCGAGTCGCCATAGGCCGTGCGTTGCATGGAGGAAGCCGTGATTATGGAGATGATCGTCCACGTTGGTGATGAGAATCGAGAAGGCCATCCGTCGCCAAAGCTCCTCGATGTCGGCCTGGGCCGCCGCCCCATTGACGCGCAGGGCATCCACGATTTCCGTATAGCTGTGTTCTTGGGCACCGGCTGATTCGACGCCGAGCAAAGTCGCCGCCGAAACATACATCAAGCGCCGGCCATCGAGGGTCCGGTCGAAGCGGCGAATCAACGCTACAGGTAGGCCGTCGCTGTCCACGATGCGAGCGGCCGCGACGTTGAGGCCGGCGGCCTTCGCCAAGGTCATGGCGAGGACCTCGCCTTTCGTGACCGCGCGTTCGTCCTTAACGCTCGGAAACTTCCCGATCGCCAGCATGCCGTCGTCATCCACCACCGAGCACTTGGGCCGCAAGCCACCGAGCGAGGTGCCCCGACCCCGCAGGTAGGCGAGATCTGCGGCTGTCTCCGATTCGGTTTCCACGGCGCGGGAAGCGCTCAACAGGTGCCGCAATTCCAAGAGTGGCGGGGCCGTGCGGCGACCCGGTTCAGCAGCGCGCTGAAATACCCCGGCCTCATCGCGAAAGCGGAGCGCCCCGACGCGATTGCCATCGTCCACGGCGAGGAGAAAATCGACGGCATTGAGCTGGGCCGAACCCGCTTCGGCTCCCGCTCGTTTCGCCACCTGGCGCCGCTTCGCGTGGTCCCGCAGGATGACCCGGCGGCCCCAACCGTCGGGTTCGGTGTCGGCGATCGCCGCGTGAAACCTGGAGCCCTCCGCGGTTTTGCGGTGATACTGCGGGCCGGTGACCAACGGCAGGTTCGGCTCCAGCGCAAAGCGGTCCGTAGCCGCCAGCCAGGTTTCGTCATAAACCAAAGTGGCATGCTCGCGCGCGCCGTTCTGATCATAATGTAGGGTGCCGACGAGGCGGCCTTCATCGCCCACACAGACTTGCAGGGTGCGTTTCACAGTGGGGTGGGCGATGGCTTGACTCGGACACGTTTGGGCAGCCGGGCCTCATCCAACTGCAGGCCGACCTCGTCGGCCTTGGGATCAACTAATTCGCCGAGAGCCGTGCCCAAGCCCAGGACAAAAAGCGCCATGGCGTAGGCGCCCATCGCCACCGTGGGATCGCCCTTTTCGACCCGGCGATAGGTATTGGTGGCCACACCCATCCGCTCCACCATCATGGCGATGGTGAAATTGCGTTTGCGACGCGCTGTGGCCACATCTTGGCCGAGTTTGGCCAAGGCGCGGCGGGTTGGTGGCGGCAGGAGATCATAAAGAGAAGAGCGCATGATTAATGGCAATACATAGACTTTTAAATAATTCAATAGTCAATATATTGATATAAATTGCCTAGGCCGAGCACTTAGATTTGCCCTCACAAACGGCAAAAGCGACGACGGCGAGAACCTAGAGGACGAACTTAAGCCGAGGTGGGCTTATATTCATCGGAAAGCAGGAGCGCGTAAAGCGCGGGGAGGTTGCGGTCAGGGTAACCAGGGGAATTTGCGGGCGTCGGGTTTACGTTTCTCGCGTTGGGCGGAGTGAAATTCCTTCGCTTCGTCGCTCATATAATAAAGGAGCGTAGCGTTGCCGGCGAGTTCTTGGATGCCGGCTTGGCCGTCGAGTTCGGCGTTGAAGGCGCTCTTGAGTAAGCGAATCGCCAGTGGGCTGTGGCCGAGGATTTCCTTGGCCCATTTCGCACCTTCGGCTTCGAGTTGGGCGACGGGGACGACGGTGTTGACGAGGCCCATCTCGAGCGCCTGCGCGGCGTCGTATTGGCGGCAGAGGTACCAGATTTCGCGGGCTTTTTTCTGGCCGACAATACGCGCCAAGTAACTGGAACCGAAGCCGCCGTCGAAACTGCCCATGCGCGGGCCGACTTGGCCGAAGATGCCGTTGTCGGCGGCGATGGTGAGGTCGCAGACGAGGTGCAGCACATGGCCGCCGCCGATGGCGTAACCGGCCACAAGGGCGATCACGACCTTGGGCATGGAGCGGATGAGTTTCTGGAGATCGAGGACATTGAGGCGGGGGACGCCATCGCCGCCGACGTAGCCAGCATGACCGCGCACGGTCTGGTCACCGCCGGCGCAGAAGGCGTATTTGCCGTCGGTGTGCGGGCCAGCACCGGTGAGCAGCACGACGCCGACGCTCGGGTCTTCGCGCGCATCGGTGAACGCCTCATACATTTGCATGATCGTCTCGGGGCGAAACGCGTTGCGCTTCTCCGGGCGGTTGATCGTGACCTTGGCGATGCCATCGGCCTTCTCGTAGCGGATATCGGTGAAAGTTTTGACCTGCTGCCAAACAAGACTCATGCGCGCAACTTAGCCGTGGACGAGCGTTTGTCGAGGTCGCGTCCACTCGGAAACGCAAAAGCAAGCAACATTCGCAGCGGGAGCTAAAACAGCTTGGAGTCACCCCGCGCTAGGACCATCGTGGAACCCGTCAATGAGCACTCCTGCGCCTGTGTCCCTCAGTAACTCGGCCAAAGCCGGTCTCACGCTCGGTGCCCTCGGGGTCGTCTTTGGCGACATCGGCACCAGCCCGCTTTATACGATCCGGGAGTGTCTGCACGCGCTACCTCCTGGTGAACATGCGCAGGCCGTGCTCGGGGTACTATCGCTTATTTTCTGGTCCTTGGTGTTGGTGGTGAGCCTGAAGTATACGTTTTTCGTGTTGCGGGCCGACAACCGCGGCGAAGGCGGTATTTTTGCCCTCTTATCGCTGAGTCAATTAGACCGCTCAGGCTCGAAGGTGTTGAGTGTGGGCGTGCTCGTGGTCCTGACCGGGGCCGCGATGCTCTGCGGCGAGGCGATCATTACGCCGGCGATGACCGTGCTTTCGGCCACCGAGGGGATCAAGGAGGTGTGGCCCGGGGTAGAGCATTACGTGTTACCGATCGCGATCTCGATTTTGGTCGGCCTGTTCGCTTTTCAACATCATGGCACCAAATTCATCGGTCGTATCTTCGGGCCCGTGATGTTACTCTGGTTTGCGGTGTTGGGTAGCCTCGGGTTGTGGCACGTGTTGAAAAATCCGGTCGTGTTGCAGGCGCTTAATCCCCTGCTCGGGATCAACCTGTTGTTGCAACATCCCAAGGAGGCTACCGTCTTGCTGGGTTCCGTGGTCTTGGCCGTCACCGGCGTAGAAGCCCTCTACGCCGACATGGGGCATTTTGGGCGCCGCGCCATCAACACGGGATGGTACGCCGTCGTGTTGCCTGGACTTACGCTCAATTACTTCGGTCAGGGAGCCAACGTCATCGCCCGAGGCGGTGCGGTGGATAATCCGTTTCTAGCCCTGGCGCCTGAGGGATCGGCCCGTTTTGCCCTGATGGCTCTGTCCATCTGTGCAGCCATTATAGCCAGCCAAGCGCTCATCTCGGGCGCCTATTCACTCATCCGACAAGCCATCCAACTGGGCTATTTTCCCCGCCTTACGATCAAGCACACCAATCCCGACCAAGCCGGCCAAATTTATCTGCCGCTGGTCAATATCTCGCTAGCATTGGGCGCGATCGCCACGGTTTACGGTTTCAAGTCGAGTTCAGCGCTTGCAGCCGCGTATGGCATCGCCGTGACCGCGACGATGATCGTGACTTCCTTAATCTTATTCGTGGTGATGCGACGCGCCTGGGCTTGGTCGGGCTGGCTAGCAGGACTGCTCTGCGGAGTGTTTCTATTGATCGATATCACCTTCTTCGGCGCCAACCTGCACAAATTCGCCGATGGAGGTTGGCTCCCCGTCATGATCGCCGCCGGGCTACTTGCGATCATGACCACATGGAAACTCGGCAAATCCGAAATCTTCCGCCGCATCTACGCCAACGAAGTCACCGAGGATGAGCTCAACAACATCGCCTCCAGCTCACGCATTGTTCGCGTACGCGGCACCGGGGTGTTCATGGCAGGAAATCCGACTGGCACCCCCCTGGTCTTGCTCCACCACGTCAAAGCCAACCGCGTGCTCCAAGAAACCGTCGTCTTACTGAGTGTTACCACCGAGGAAGTCCCCAGCGTTCAGGACTCGATCCGCTTTACCGTGCGCGAGATCGGCCATGGCGTGTGGCGCGCGATCGGCCGGTACGGGTACATGGAATCACCCGACGTCGCCAACCTCATGGAAAAAGTCCGAGCTGCGGGCGTCCCCCTCAAATTGAACGAGGCTACCTATTATTTTAATCGCGAGATGATCATCACCGGTGGCGACACCCGGATGTTTGATTGGCAGAAATATTTCTACGCCTTCCTTAGCCGCAACGCCCGCCAAGCGCGCGACTACTACCAATTACCACCTTCGCAGATTATTGAGGTCGGCTTACCCATCCAGCTCTGATCGTAAAAAGCGAGTAAGCGCGCTGACATTAATCGATCCCGCGCCGTCACCTCAAAGTTCCGCCGCCAGATCGGCAAACAACTGCTTGCGCGTGGCCGCGTCCATCTTGCGATCGGTGACAATCTCGAGCACCTGCACGCCATTGGCCGGCAGGTGTTCGAGATGCGTGCCGAGCTGTTCCCAATCACCCACCGCCACGTGTTCGATGCCGTAAGCCGCGCATAATTTCGCAAAATCGACTTTCTGGGGCGTTGCGAAAAACTCCTCAAACGGCGGATTAAACTGCGCCACCGGCAAGTGTTCAAAGATGCCGCCACCGGCGTTGTTGATAAGTACGATCGTAAGGCTACCGCGGAACTTAGGCGTGATGAGCCAGCCGTTGGTGTCATGCAACAGCGCCAAATCACCCGTGAGCAACACCGTCGGCGTCTCCGCCGCGTGCGCCACGCCCAAGGCCGTGGAAAGCGTACCGTCGATGCCATTCGCCCCGCGATTTGCCATCGGGCGGATGTGCTGATCGGTGGCCGGCCAGAAATACTCCATATCGCGCACGGGCATAGAATTCGCGATGCACAGCGTCGTGTCCGGCGGAAGGTGTTGTGCAAGCAACGCCGTCACGCGGCCTTCAAATAAACCGTTCGCCTGCGTGATGCGATCGTCCAACGCCACGCGCATGCGGTGCTCGTAGCCGGCCCACATTTGTTCGTAGCCGTTGGGATCGGTCGCGACGGGCAACTCCGCCGCGAGGGCCGCGAGGGACACCGGCAGATGCATGGTGCGACCGTGCAACGCATCGCGGTTGTCGAGGCGACGCGTCACCATCCAGATCGGCGCAGCGCTTACCTCGATCCAAGCGCGGAGCACTTTGCTCGTCGGCCAGTTACCGAGGCAGATCACGACTTCCGGTTTGAGCCGCTCCGCCGCATTGGAATTGCGCAAGATCGTGTCATACGTCGTCACGAGATGCGACACGGTGCCGGCGTAATTGCGCAGCGGAGAAAGTCCATCGGCGAGCACGGGCCAACCAAGTTTCTGCGCGATCTCACCGACCATGGCCGCGTGCGAGGCCGGATCGCCCGGTTGCGCCGGACCCGCAACGATCACGCCATGCACGTCGCAGGAAAACGTCGGCATCGTGGCCAGTATCGTCGTCGAAAGCGGTGGCTCCACGTGCTGGAAAAAGTGCGACCAATCGATCGTCGAGGCAATCGATGAGGCCAACCCGCCATCCTCCGTCGGCGCGAGGGGATCACGGAAAGGCGCGTTGAGATGCACGGGGCCGGCCACCGGTTGCAGCGCGCGTTCCACGGCGTGCATCGTCGTCTGCCGCAGGTAACGCAGCCTTGGCTCCGTCGCCTCGGGCAACGCGAGTTCGTGGAAAAAATTCACGAAATCACCGAAAAGTTTAAGTTGATCGATTGTCTGCCCGGAGGCGCAGGCGCGTAGCTCGGGCGGACGATCCGCCGTGATCACGATCAGCGGCACCGCCGATTCGCGAGCCTCGATCACAGCCGGCAAGTAGTTCGCGCCCGCCGTGCCGCTCGTGCAGAGCAACACCACGGGTTCTCCTTGTTGCTTCGCTAAGCCCAGCGCAAAAAAAGCCGCGGAGCGTTCGTCGAGCACCGGAATGGCTTCAATGCCCGCGTGCTGCGCGAGCGCAATCGTGAGCGGAGTCGAGCGCGAGCCCGGAGAAATGACTGCGCGACGCACGCCGCAGCGCGAGAGCGTCTCAACGCAGACGCTGGCCCAAAGGGTGTTCAGATTGCGGGAGTCGATATCGATGGAGTGCATTAGGTGCGCAGGGCTTCGAGCATAGCCTTAAATTTAAGTTCCGTTTCGGCAAATTCCTTCTCGGGCATAGATCCCGCCACGATCCCAGCTCCCGCGTAGACGCGCGCCGTTGAGCCGTCCACGAGCGCCGAGCGCAAGCCCACGAAAAATTCCCCGCCGCCCCGCGCGTTGACCCAGCCCAGAGCGCCAGCGTAGAGCCCGCGCGGAAAACCTTCGAGCCCGCGAATACCCGCCACCGCCGCAGCCAATGGCGCGCCCCCCACCGCCGGCGTCGGATGCAAGGCGGCGAGCGCCGCGAGCAAACGCACGTTTTCCGGTAGCGTCGCCCTCACCGGCGTGTGCAGGTGTTGGACATTCGCCAAGCGCCGCAGCCCCGGCTGCGCCTCAAACTCCGGCTTCAAACCCAACTGAGTGAGCCGTCCACTGATCGCCGCCACGACGTGCTCGTGTTCGCGCCGGTCTTTCTCGCTGCGCAACAGCGTTGTCGCGAGCGCTGCGTCTTCACTCGCACCCGCGCCGCGTCGAATCGAACCCGCCAACGCTTCGGTCTCGAGCACGCCCTTACTCACGCGCACGAGCCGCTCCGGACTCGCCCCGATGAAGCTCTGCCCGCGCCCATTCGCCATCGAGAAGGCGTAACACTCTGGAAACCGCTGCCGCAGGCCGTTCAACACGCGCAACGGATGCAGCGGTTGATCCGCCGTCAGATTCTGCGCACGAGCCAAAACAATCTTTTCAAATTCCCCGGTTCCGATTCGCACCACCGCCTGCGCGACCGCACCACGATAATCGCCCGCCTCGGTCGAGCGAAATACCGGCACGACGGTCCCATGCGTTGCAGTCGGCGACTTTTCGCCATACTCAAAATTCACAAATTTCGCATGCGCGCGCCACACGCGCTCCGTCAATGCAGCCAAATCCGCATCAGGCGCCACGGCGAGATTGGCGACTGCCGTCGTAATCGCCCCAGCGCGCGCGACCTGCCAACGCGGCACAAATACCCGCGCCGCCGGAAACGGTTCGCCGGCTTCAACGTCGTCGTTAAACGCAAAACTCGTAAAGAAATGCGGCCCGCCAAACGGCGCGTTCACATCGCCCACGGCGATCGTGTGCTCAAGCGTATCGTCGATCCAGCGTTGCACCGCCTCAAAGCGATCGGGCCCGTGCGCTTCAAACGCGACTGCCGTCTCCGCGCCCGCGATCGCGCTGCCGATATCAGGCCGCTCCGCGTAAAAATGCGGTTCTCCGGGTTCGAAGATGGACTCAAGTACCGCCAGCGGATCGAGCGCATCGACCGCGAGCGAAATGCTCACGAGCTTCGCTCGCCCAGCTCGGAGCGCCGCCGCGCGAGCTTGGTCCAGAAACGCGCGCAGGGCGTCCGGATTCGCATTCGCGGCAGGGTTGATCGGCAGAATCGTCATGCGAAGCGGGAGAAAAACGGCGACGCGCAAATTACTTTTTTAGAGTAACGGGTGGCTTTTCCGGCGGCGCGGGCCGCGGGAAAAGCACGAGCGATTCGGCAACCTTGGACCCAGTAAGGCGACCGCCCCAGATAAGTTCATCGCTCCACGTCACGCCCGGCGTGTAACCGAGCACGGCGTTGATTTTTGCCACGGCGCCGGGCATCACTGCCGTCAAAAGTGCGTTCCCCAGGCGCAAGGCCTCAGCCATCGTAGCGATCGAGGTGCGAAGGAGGGCGAGGTCATGAACCTCGACGGATTTCCCAAGTTTCCACGGCGCCCGTTTCTCGATGTAAGCGTTGGTCGCGGTGATGAAGAACATCGTCTTCTCCAGCGCGGCGTGAAACTGAAAGCCTTCGCACAACGGCAGCACTTCGGCGCGGGTCGTTTCCCAGAGCGTATGCAACTCACGCTCGGCGTCCTCGACCACTTCCGCTACGGGCACGATGCCAGCAGAAAACCGGTTGGTCATGTTGAGCGTACGGTTGACGAGATTGCCGAAATTATTCGCGAGCTCGCTGTTGTAGCGCACGAGAAATTGCTCACGCGTGAAGTCGCTGTCTTGGCCGACGTTCATTTCGCGAATTAGAAAATACCGAAATGCATCGGCGCCGAACTCAGTCACGAGATCGAGCGGGTTGAGGGCGTTACCCGTGCTCTTGGACATCTTGGCGCCAGCCGTCATCCACCAACCGTGCGCGATGATGCCGCCCGGCAGCGGAATGCCCGCGGCCTTCAACATAATCGGCCAATAAACCGCGTGCGGCGGTAAGAGGATGTCTTTGCCGATCACGTGGTACGCGGCCGGCCAAACGCCGGGCTTGTCGGCCACGGCCGAGAAATAATTCAACAACGCATCGAACCACACGTACGTCACATAACCGTCGTCAAAGGGCAGCGAAATCCCCCACTCCAACCGCTCGCGCGGCCGCGAGATGCACAGGTCGTTGAGCGGTTCTTTCAGGAATTCCAGCACCTGCTTTTGGCGGTAACGCGGGAAAATAAAATCTTCGTTTTTGGTCAGGAACTCCACGAGCCAGTCCTGATACTGCTTCAATTTAAAGAAATAGTTGGACTCCACGATTTCGGTGACTTCACCGAAGATTTCCGGCCATTTACCATCGGGTAGACGATCTTTTTCCTGCAAGAATTGCTCCTGGCGCGTCGAGTAAAAGCCTTTGTACTCAGCCTGGTAGATCTCACCCTTGTCGAAGAGTTGTTGGAGCACCTGACGTACGACTTTCTTGTGCCGTTCCTCGGTGGTACGAATAAAGTCGTCGTTGGAGATATTGAGCTTGGGCAGAAGGGCGCGGAATTCCGCGCTGACTTCATCGGCGAACTGTTGCGGCTGGATGCCTTTTTTCTTGGCGCTCTGCTGGACCTTTTGGCCGTGTTCATCGACGCCCGTGAGAAAATGCACGCGGTCGCCCATCTGGCGGCGGAAGCGCGCGATCACATCCGTGAGCACCTTTTCGTAGGCGTGCCCCAGGTGAGGCGAACCGTTCACGTAATCAATCGCGGTGGTAATATAAAACGACTTCATCGATGAGCCCTCCAACAGAAACCAGCCCGCGCCCAATGTCGAAAGTTTTGACGCCCACTTTTTCCGGCCCAGCGGTGGAGCTTTAACGCACCGTCGCACCCGCGCGCACCCAATCCGCCAACAGCGCCCAAGCTTGAGCGCGGTGGCTCAGGCCATTCTTCACGACCTCGCCCAGCTCCGCTAAACTCAAGGTCTGACCTGCCGGCACGAAAATCGGATCGTACCCGAATCCAGCCCCGCCCCGCGGCTCGTGTTGCAAACGCCCCGCGCAGCGGCCTTCAAAAATCATTTCCGCGCCGTCCGGACCGCACAGCAGCAGCACGCACACAAAATGCGCGCCCCGCCGCTCGTCGGGCACATCCCGCATTACGGTCACGAGTTTTTGTAGATTCGCCGCGCCGTCGCTCTGCGGTCCGGCGTAGTAGGCGGATTCGACTCCGGGCGCACCACCGAGCGCATCGACACAGAGACCGCTATCATCGGCCAAGGCCCACGCCTCCACCGGCAACTTCGTACGCAGTGCGAGCGCTTTTTTACGCGCATTGCCGACAAAGGTCCCGGTGTCTTCCACGACTTCGGGCATACCGCCAACGACGCGCGCAGAGACGATTTCAACATTAAGCCCGCCGGCAAGCGCGAGGGCCTGCAATTCCGCCGCTTTGTGCGCGTTACCCGAGGCTAAAAACAGTTTCATCGATGGAAATTTTCGGCGGATAGACGACATGGCCGCGCGTAAGCACATCGTCGCCAAAAAGCTCCGAGTGCACGTTACTCAAGCGCACCGCTTGCGCGAGCGTCTCGGTGCGCAGGCCGGTCAACATCGGCTTAGCGCGATCATCGGCGAGGAGCAGCGGCGCGCGGTAGAGAAACAAGTAATCCAGCTGCCGCTCATGCACGAGCTGACTCATGAGTTGCGCGCCGCCTTCGACGTAAACGCCGCTTAACTTCGCCTCAACGCACCGTCGGCGAAATTCTGCCCAAGGCACACGCTGCGTCTGCGATTCGCACACCCAGACTTGAACGCCCATTTCGCGCAGTTTGCGCACGTAGCCCTGACCCGCGTTGGAAGTCGTAACCACGATCGTTTTTTCGCGAAACTCATCCGTGAAAACGTGGGGCAGCAGCTTGTCGTTCACCGTGCGTAATCGTCCGTCGAAAACAAAACGCACCGGACTCCACGTCGCGCTACCATCGATCCGCGCCGTGAGCCGCGGATTATCTTTCAAAACTGTCCCCGCGCCGACGGCAATGGCTGGAAACAGCCGCCGCCAGCGGTGCACATCCGCCCGCGCCGCCTCGCCCGTGATCCATTGCGAATCCCCGGTGCGACACGCCGAGCGCCCGTCGAGCGTCACCGCGGCCTTCGCGGCAATCAACGGCTGCCCGTGCACCGCCCAGTGGTTAAAAATCAAATTCAGATCCGTGCATTCGTTTTCAAGCACGCCCGAGATCACTTCAATTCCCGCCGCGCGCAGCACCTCAAAGCCATGACCTTGGTGTTGGGGAAAAGGATCCGTCGCACCGACTACGACACGTTTAATACCGGCAGCAATGATCGCCTCCGTGCAGGCACCCGTGCGCCCGTGCGTACAACAAGGCTCCAGCGTCACATAGAGCGTCGCTCCAGCTCGCGGCGCGCGAGCGAGGGCATGCAAGGCCGCGCGCTCCGCGTGCGGTCCGCCATCCGGCGCCGTCGCACCTTCAGCGACGACGCGGCCTTCTTCGACAATGACGGCGCCCACCATCGGGTTGGGCTGAGTCTGCCCCCAGACGCTGCGCGCCACAGCGAGCGCGTGCCGCATGCTGCGTTCGTGTTCAGGCGCGAACATAAGGATTGGTCTGCATTTCGTGGCCGATCGTCGTGGATTCACCGTGGCCGGGATAAACCGTCGTAGCCCCGGGCAACGTATAAATCTTCGCGCGGATCGCGCGCTCAAGTTGAGCATGATTGCCGAGCGGTAAATCTGTGCGACCGATACTGCCCTTAAACAACGCATCGCCGACAAACGCCGCTCCCGTCGCATTAAAATAAAACAACACATTACCTGGACAATGCCCGGGCACGTGCCGCACTTCGATAGTCGTACCGAGCGCGTTCAGGGTCTCGCCGGGCGTGAGCCAGTGGTCGACCTTGATCGGCTCGAGCTTGATCGATCCGTCGAGAAACGCGCTCATCACCTGCGGCGTCTCGATCAAAACCTGATCATCGCGGTGCGCACGAACGAGCGCCGAAGTGGCGCGTACGACTTCCGCTCCACCCTGCGTGTGATCCCAGTGCCCATGCGTGAGCCAGAGCTCGGTGAGGCGACATTTTTCGCGGGTTAAAATCGGTTCCACGTCGGCCCATACGTCGCCGGGCGCATCGATCAAAATGGCTTCGCCGCGCTCGGGCGCGGTCAACAAGTAAGCATTGGTCTGAATCGGGCCGGCAGGCAGCACATGCAGTTTCACCCCGCCAATCCACGGGCTTTCCCGTGGCGCGCAACCGTGAAAACCAAAACTCAACGCAGGCCTTGCAAAAACGCGGTCGTCGGCGGCGCGTTCGTGAGGTCGATCAGAAACCCGCCCGTCGCCGGCACGATCGCTTGCGCGCGAGGCGCCGGTCCGCGCCGCCGCACGATCGCATCCATCGAAGCGACTGCCGTCGCCGTCGAACCCACGCCAAAACCCACTAGCCCCGCGACCATCACGGCTGCTTCATGATCGCGACCCAGCAACGGCCACACGAAGAGCGCCGCAAACGCGAGGGAGACCGCGATATTCACCACTAAAATAATTAACATCGGTCCGGCTACCGTCGCCAACTCCGCGAGATTGAGCGCCGTCAAAGTGACCACGAGAAACAAAGCCAACAGCAACCCGCCCAAACGCGCGAGCGTCGCGCCACGCAACCACGTCGCCCCGGCCGCATCGTGCGCGGCGCGCAGCGCGAGTCCGGTCAGCAACGCACCCATGTAAGCAGGTAACGCCGCACCCATCGCGTTGAGGGCAAAGCTCACCCAGGCACCGGCCTTGATGCACGCCGCGACCACGAGCACGTGCGTGAGGGCCACGGTGCGGTCACCCAGAAATTCCCGCACATCCGGCACGAGGCCGCGCCGCACGATCGTCGTTTCAGCCGACGACGAGGCTGGCGCGGCGGGCTTCGCTGACCCGCCGTTTTTACGCAACAGCCATTCCGCGAGCGGCCCGGCGAGTAAACCACTCGCGACTAACCCAAACGTCGCCGCCGCCGCACCCACGGTCGCAGCCGCCGTGAAACCCGCTTCTTCAAATCGCGACGCAAAGCCCAGAACCGTTCCGTGTCCGCCCACCAACGTCAGCGAACCACACACGACGCCGAGCAACGGCGGCGCGTCCAGCGCCCGCGCGAGCGCCACGCCCACGAAGTTTTGCAGCACGGCCAGCAACGTCGCCGCGCCCAATAAAATCACCAACGCGCGTCCACCCGTCCGCAAAATACTGACCGGCGCCGCGAGGCCCACGCATGTGAAAAAACCCACAAGCAGCGGCAGGTTAATCGCCTTCGCCGGACGCGTAAACCACTCGGGCTCCGGCGTCGCCAGCCACGTCCACCATGCCGCGGTGACTTTAGTTTGCCACGTGATCTGGAGCAGGCCGGAAGCTTGCAGACCGAGCACCAGCGCCGCCCCGAGCAAACCGCCCGCGACCGACGCCGGGATATTGCACCGCGCCAACACCGGAAATCGACGCAACAGCGCCTCACCCGCCAGCAACACGGGCACGGTGAACACGAGTAACCACCAGGCAGAGAGGGCAACATTCATAAAAAAGCCGGGCGGAAAACGCCCTGCCCAAGCTTCTGCCCATCCGCAAGCCGTGCGGGAAGCACCATTTCAAGCGGCCGCAAAGGCGGCTTGCCTCGAAGCGGGGGCGTTTGTCACGGTTTACCTTTCCCATGCCGACTATCAAGTTTGCCGTTCTTCCTGGAGATTACATCGGGCCCGAGGTGATGACCGAGGCCCTGCGCGTGTTCACCCACGTCGCGCAACAGGAGGGACTCACCTTGTCCTACACTACCGCTGATGTCGGCGGCGCCGGCATCGATAACCACGGTAAGGCGCTCCCCGACTCCACGCTCAAGATCTGCAGCGAGTCCGACGCCATACTCTTCGGCTCCGTCGGCGGCCCGAAGTGGGAAAAACTCCCGCCCAAGGAACAGCCCGAGCGCGCTGCGCTCCTGCCCTTGCGCAAGCACTTCACGCTATTCGCCAATCTTCGCCCCGGTCTTCTTTACCGCGAGCTCACCGACGCTTCCCCACTCAAGACCGAACGCATCCCCGACGGCATCGACATCGTCTGCATCCGCGAACTCACCGGCGGCCTTTATTTTGGTCTCCCCAAGCAGACCACGACCCTCGCCGACGGCGACGTCCAAGCCGTCGACACGATGGTTTATAAAAAATCAGAGATCGAGCGCATCCTCCAAGTCGCCATCACCGCCGCCCGCGCCCGCAAAAAGAAGCTCTGCTCTGTCGACAAAGCCAACGTCCTCGAAACGTCAGTACTTTGGCGCAAAACCGTCACCGAATACTGCGCCGCGCACGCGCCCGACCTCGCGCTGAGCCACATGTACGTCGACAACGCCGCGATGCAGCTCGCGCGCGATCCCAACCAATTCGACGTGTTCGTGACCGAAAACATGTTTGGCGACATCCTCTCCGACGAGATGGCCGTCATCTGCGGCTCACTCGGCATGTTGTCTTCCGCCTCGCTCGGTACGGGCAAAAACTCCCTCGGCCTGCCCTTCGGTCTTTACGAGCCCGCCGGTGGCACCGCCCCCGACATCGCTGGCAAAGGCATCGCCAACCCCTGCGCCCAGATCCTATCCGTCGCGCAGATGTTACGCTACAGTTTCAACCTCGAGCCCATTGCTCAACGCATCGAAGCCGCCGTCAAAAAAGCCGTCACCAGCGGCACGCGCACCGGCGACATCGCCTTCGGTCGTCCGTCCGTCGGTACCCGCGCGATGGCCGACGCCATCATCGCGAATCTCTAAATCCTCCACCGCAGATAGCGCCCACTTCGCGTCGTTTCCAACATTTTTTGTCGCTCCTTTTGCTGTCATGACTTCCGCCCAAATCCGCCAGAGCTTCCTCGATTTCTTCGCCAAGCAGGGTCACACGATCGTCCCGTCCGCCTCCTTACTGCCGGATTCACCCGGACTCCTGTTCACCAACGCCGGCATGAACCAGTTCGTGCCGATCTTCCTAGGTGATCGCGCCCCCGATGTCACCAAATGGGCCGGCGTCAAACCCGCCAAAGACACCCGCGCCGCCGACACCCAAAAATGCATCCGCGCGGGCGGCAAACACAACGACCTTGAAGACGTCGGCTTCGACACCTACCACCACACGCTCTTCGAGATGTTGGGCAACTGGTCCTTCGGGGATTACTTCAAAAAAGACTCCCTCACTTGGGGCTGGGAACTCATCACCAAGGTCTGGGGCATCCCGCCCAAGCGTCTGTTTGCCACCGTTTACTCGCCGAACAAAACCAAAGGCGATCCCGCTGAATTTGACCAAGAAGCCTACGACATTTGGGCCGCGATCTTCAAAAAAGAAGGCCTCGATCCCGCTATCCACATCGTCCACGGCAACAAGAAGGACAATTTTTGGATGATGGGCGACACTGGCCCGTGCGGCCCGTGCTCCGAGATCCATTTCAACCTCCTCCCCTCCGACGACGAGGTCGAAGGCCGCGTGGGCGTGAACTCTTCCAGCCCACGCTGCATCGAGATCTGGAACCACGTCTTCATCCAATTTAACGCCAACGCCGACGGCACGTTTTCCCCGCTCGCCGCCAAACACGTCGACACCGGCATGGGCTTCGAACGCGTCGCCGGCATCCACGCCTCGACGAAAGGTTTTACCGATTTCACGCCCGAGCCCTCTAACTACGAAGCCGACGTCTTCGCGCCGCTCTTCGCGAAAATAACCGCGCTCTCCGGCAAGACCTACGCCCGCACCGTACCCACGAAACGCGAAGGCCTCACCGAGCAGGAAAACACCGACATTGCCTTCCGGGTCCTCGCCGACCACGCGCGCACGATCAGCTGCGCGATCGCCGACGGCATCATGCCTGGCAACGACGGCCGCAACTACGTCATCCGCCGCATCCTGCGCCGCGGCATATTGTACGGCAAAAAACTAGGCCTCGCCACGGGCTTCTTCGAGCAACTCGTCGCCCCCGTCGTCGAATCGCTCGGCCCTGTATTCCCCGAGCTCGTCGCCCAGCAAGATATCATCCGCCGCGTGATCCGCGCCGAGGAAGAAAGCTTTGGTCGCACACTAGATCGAGGCATCGAACTTTTCAGCGAGCACGCCGCGAAAGGCGCCAACGCCTCTGGCGGAAAATTTCCCGGAGAGATCGCCTTCCTGCTTTACGACAGCTACGGCTTCCCGCTCGACATGACTCAACTACTCGCAAGTGAGCGTGGCCTTATAGTCGATGTAGCCGGCTTTGAAGTTGAGATGGAAAAACAACGCGATCGCGGTCGCGCCGCGCAGAAAAAAGAAATCGTCGTCGCCGCTACCGAAGGCGAGGCCACGGGTCTCGCCGCCACCAAGTTCCTCGGCTACGAACACGACCACGCCCACGCGCAACTCATTGACGTCATTCGCGCCGATCAAGATACATTCCTTATCTTCGACCAGACGCCCTTCTATGCTGAGATGGGCGGTCAAGCCGGCGACACCGGTACCGCGCTCATCAACGGCACCCTCTCGCACTTCACCGATTGCGTGAAAGACAAGGCCGGTCGCCACCTCCATAAACTCGCCGATGCCTCCGGACTTGTCGTCGTCGCCCCCGGCGCCCGCGCCGAACTCAGCGTCGATCTCGTCCGCCGCCGCGCCATCTCCCGCCAACACTCCGCCGCCCACCTCATTCACTGGGCGCTGCGCAAAGTCCTCGGCACCCACGTCCGCCAAGCCGGCACGTCGAAGACCCCCGATCGCATGCGCTTCGATTTTTCCCACTTTGAGGCCGTCACTCCCGCGCAACTCCGCGAGGTCGAGGCTCTCGTCAACGCCAAGGTCATCGACAACGCCAAGGTCGAAACCTACGAAACCGAATTCGATAAAAAACCCGAAGGCACCCTCGCCTTCTTTGGCGACAAGTACGGCAAATTCGTCCGCGTCGTCGACATCGGTGGCTACAGCCGCGAACTCTGTGGCGGCACCCACGTCAGCACCGCCGGTGAAATTGGCCTCATTAAAATCGTCGCCGAAATGGCCGTCGCTGCCGGCACGCGTCGCATCGAGGCCGTCGCGGGCCAAGCCGCCATCGACTTCATCGCCACGCGCGAAGCCGCCCTCGCCGCCGTCAACGCCCACCTCGGCGCCGGCACCGCCGACGTTATCAAGAAACTCGAAGCCCTCCTCGCCCACCAAAAAGAAATCGAGAAGCAGCTCAAATCCTTCCAACAAAAAGCTCTCGCTGGCCTCGCCGACGAACTCGCCGCGCAAGCCACGTCCCGTGATGGCTTGAAATTTGTTTCCGCAGTCGTGCCCGTCGAAGATCAAGAATCACTCCGCTCGCTCGGTTCGCAGGTGCTCGCCAAACTCGGCGAAGGCGTGGTGCAACTCGGCGCCGCGTTTGGCGACAAAGCGAGCCTCGTCGCCTTTTGCTCGCCCGCCGCGATCAAAGCTGGCCACGCCGCCGGTAAGATTGTGCAAACCCTCACAACCCAGATCGGCGGCAAAGGCGGCGGTAAACCCGACTTCGCCATGGGCGGCGGCAAAGACGTAGCCAAACTCGCCGATATCCTAAAGACCTGAGCTACGGCCAAGGGCAGACGGTCCTTGTCTGCCCTTGAGCGTTGCAGTCTTGAGGCGCCTAGGTTCACGTGGAAAGCGGTGGGGCGTGGCGCACTCCGATTTTCGCTTAGCTCGCGGCGACGGGCCCTAGGGAAAAGGCTGCACACAGCATTGCCATACCGGTGCAGGGAGTGATTTTTTGAGGTGTTCGCATGACCTATCTCGTCCTCAAAGCCCTGCATCTCGTCGGCATTGTGTGCTGGTTCGCAGGGCTTTTCTATGTCGTGCGCTTGTTCATCTACCACACCGAGGCCAACGAATATTTGCAGCCCAAGCGCGGCATTCTCATCGCCCAATTCACGCTCATGTCGCGCCGACTCTGGCTCGGGATTACGGTACCGGCGATGGTGGTGACCGTGGTTACGGGCGGCTGGCTTCTGAGTTATAATGCGATCGCGCAAAGCCCTTGGCTGCACCTCAAGTTCGCGCTGCTCGCCGGGCTGCTGGCGTATCATTTCCATTGTGGTGCGATCCGAAAAAAACTCAGCGCCGGAGTCTTCAAGTTTAGTTCGGGGCAACTTCGCGCCTACAACGAAGTCGCGACGTTTTTACTCGTGGGCCTCGTCTTCACCGCCGTAAGTAAATCTGTCGCCACCGGCCTCTGGTCGCTGCTCGGTTGTGGCGGCGTCTTCGTCGTATTATTTATTTTTTTGCGCCGGAAATTGCAGGGTAAATCTTAATAAATCCACGTCGTGAATCTCGCTCCCTTTATCGCCGATTTGCTCGATCGCTCCGACGATTTAATCCCGGTCAATACCGACCGGGTTGCCGCTCGCACGCTGCTGCTGGAGGAATTATCGCTCGGATACCCAGACCTCAACCCGCTGCAACGCGGCCAGATCGTTTTGAGTGTGCTCACTCAACTTACCGCGGATGATCGTTTCGGCTGGGAGTTTTGCGGCGATATTTCCGCGGACGATCTCGCAACTGAATACGCCGACTAATCCCGCCGCGTTTCCATTACCCACCTTCTCATGAACCCGGTCGTCACCGCCCCACCCGCCATCGTCGCGATCCTCGCCTTTGACGCGCGGAATCAACTCGCCGTGCGGCGCCTCGGCTCTAAAGCCGGTCTCCCGTTCACCGGCACGGATCTCGACATGGCCACCGCGCGCCTGGAGTCCGCCTTCAACCAACATACCGCGCCCGTGGAATATTTCTCTAGCGCGGCCGGCGGACGCAGCTACCGAGTTTTTTTTGCGCGCGTGGATGGAAAAGCCGCTGACTCGGAAATCGCATTCGAATCCCTCGATACACTCGCCGCCACTCCGGCCGCACTCGCTCCATCCCTTGCCGTACTACTCGACCAACTTGAACCGCACCTCGTCGACATCCCTTACCTCCATCTCGGAGAAAACGATTTCATCTATAAATTTCGCCCTGCGCTTGAGCGCAACACCGCCATCTACACACAAGATTCCGCTGCCAGCAGCTTGTATCAGTCGCAACTCTGCGTCGCCATCAAAGCTCTCGTGCGCCATCACGAACGTACTGCAGATGCGCCCGTCAGCCTCGATTTCGGTGCCACGCGCTACGTCATTCCAAGCCATTTTGGCTTCTGCCTCGGCGTAAAAAATGCCATCGAACGGGCCTACGAAACGCTCGCCGAAAATCCAGGAAAGCGCGTCTTCATGCTTTCGGAGTTGATCCATAATCCTTTCGTCAACGAGGACCTACTCCGCCGCGGCCTGCGCTATCTCCAGTCTGATAAAGGCAAACCGTACGCCACCTCGGATGAGCCCAGCGCCCCGCAACTCTGGGACACGCTCACGCCCGACGACATTGTCATCATCCCGGCCTTCGGCGCGACCGATGAAGACAAGCGCCGCCTCGTGCGTCGCGGTCTGGCCGTCAGCCAATATGACGCCACCTGCATGCTGGTCGAAAAAGTTTGGAAAGCCGCCCGCGCCTACGGCCGCGAAGGCTATACCGTCGTCATTCACGGCAAGAGCGAGCACGAGGAAACCAAAGCCACCTTCTCCAACACCCGCCGCTACGCGCCTGCCGTGATCGTGCGCAATCTCGAGGAAGCCCACCGCCTCGCCACCATCATTGCCAGCGACGACCCCGTCGTGCGCGCGAGTTTCTACCAACTTTTCGCCGGAAAACATACGCCGCGATTCGACGTCGCCCGCGATCTCGACCGCATCGCCATCGTCAACCAAACCACCCTCCTGGTGAACGAGACGCTCGAGATCATCGAGCACTTCCGCGGCGTGTACCGGGCCAAATACGGCGATGACACGCGCGTCGGGGGCACCAGCCGCCGCGACACCCTCTGCTACGCGACGCAGGTCAACCAAGAAGCCCTGAGCCGCGCTCTGGCCGAACCGCTCGACGCTGCCTTCGTCATTGGTGGGAAAAACTCCTCCAACACCTATCAACTCTTCCGACTCTGCGAACTGAAGCTTGGCGAAAAAGCATTTTTCATTCAGAGCGAAGCCAATATCCCCTCGCGCGACCAGGTGGATCATTACGTCTACGGTCACGGCACTGGCCACACCGAGTCGCGCCCGCTCTGGCCGACCTGCGCGAAGCCGAAACGCATCCTCATCACCGGAGGCGCCTCCTGCCCGGATGGGATCATCCAGCAAGTCATCACGCGCATTAATTCGTTCTTTCCCGCCGACCAACTCCGCAGCATCGAGACCGTACTCGCGACGTTACGGTGAAATTTTCTTCAGCTCTGGGCTCGGGTCTGGTGCGTGTGCCACACCAGCCAGCACCAGAAAAAGGCGCTGACCACCAACGCTCCGGGCAACACCCACAAAGTTGCGCGTTGTAAATCTCCCCATTGGTCCGAGAGATATCCCACCAGTTTCGGCGACCACAGATCACCGAATAAGTGGATCGCAAAAATAGATCCTGCCATCGCACACGCGCGCATAGCCGCCGGCACCGTTTCCAAAATGAGCGTGTTCACCGGCCCGGTCGCGAGAAACAGCAGCGCCATCGCCGCGATCAATCCGAGTTTCGCCGCCGCGAGATCACCGAGCGCAAAGGCCGCATACGCCGCCGGAGCCGCGGCGAGCGAACTCAGCGCCAAGACCCAAGCGTAACCCGTACCCGTACGCCGCTGCCACCACGTGGCCGCGTAACCACCGGCCAGCGTGGCAACCAGACCGGTACCGACGAGCGAGAGTCCGAAAAACGTCCCCGCCGCCTCGACATCCATGCCGTGCACGCGGTGCAAAAATGTGGGTGCCCAAAACGCAAAACCGCCGAGCGCAAACGTCTGCGCGATATAACCCGCCACCACGAGCACGTAGCTCCGAAAGCCGAGCAGTTGCCCGTACACGCGCCAACCGATAGGTTGCGCCGACGCCTTAGAGTTGGCCGGTTCCATCGCACCTCGCGCCGGCTCGGGTAAAAAAAACAGGCCTAGTGCCAACACCAAGCCCGGATACCCCGCCCATAAAAACGCCGAGCGCCAACCATACCGCGCCGCCATGTAGCCACCGAGGATATAGCCCAGGGCCGAGCCCACCGGAATCGCGAGATAGAAGATCGAGATCGCATTATTGCGCCGCGCCGCCGGAAAAAGATCGGCGATCCAACCCGGGCTAATGGTCCCGAAACTCGCCTCGCCGAAGCCGACCAATACGCGAAAAAAGATCAACGCGCCCAACGTGCCGCAATGCCCCGAAAGCAGCGTCCCCAAGCTCCACACAAAAACGCCCGCCGCGATCAAAGCTCGCCGCGACAGGCGATCACCCAGATAGCCGAAAATGGGTGCCGTCAAAAAATATCCCAGCATGAACGCCGTCGCGAGTGTACCCGCTTGTTCATCGCTAAATTTTAACTCCGCCTGCAATGCGGGGAGTACCGCAGCGAGGAGTTGACGGTCCAGATAGTCTATAAGGTTAAGACCGGTCAGCACTGTCAGCGAAACCATCGGCCACGTGGCTTTAGGGGAGTTCACAAGCCCGAAGCAAACCGCACGGGCTCAATTTGCAAAGCCGGAATCACCTTCGGACCCGCACTGGGCAGGCTGGCCTACGTCGCGCACCGTAGCGCGGAATTTACCGATTTAGAAACGGAATGTCATGCCGGCGCGGAGACCGTTAAGATTGCTCAAATCAATCTTCGAAACGTAATTTGCGTTGGCCGTAGCGATCACTTGATCGTAACTCCCAGTCGCCTGATACACGGCGCCGACGTAAAAGCCGGTGCGTTCCGTGGCATCAAATTGGAGGGTGGCATCAGCATAATAGCCAAGGCGAAATTTCGTCGTTTCGTCCGTTACGGTTTCTTTGATCTCGGCGCCGGTCTCAGGCTCAAACGATTCGACGACCGTGTAGTTTGAACCAGCGTAAACCATGGCGAGGCCGGCACTGACGGAGGCTTTAAAGCGCGTGGTGAATTGCAGCGTCACTGAGGGGCCGGCGCGCATGGTGAAATAGGAGCCCTTCAATTTCCAGCGGTTGTCCACGCTGGTGGAATCGGTGATGGTCGTGGTGTTGCGGGCGAGAGGCGCGTTGCCGAGCAGAGTGGTATTGTCAGCGGTGTCGGAGCTGGTGGTGCCATCCGAGTTGGTGACGGCGCTAGAGACGGAAGAAGGCGCAGAATAAGGGGCACTGGGGGGGCGTTGACCAAAGAGATTATAGGTATCGGTCACGGTGGTGAGACGAGCGGCGACCTTGTCATTGGTGGAGGCGGCAATGTCGTTGAGGCTGACGCCGGCGATGAGGCTCCAATCTAAGCGTTTGAAGGCTTTGCCCATGTCGTAGGCGACGCTGAGTTCAAGACCGGAACTACGGCCGGCATTCAGGCTGCGGATATTCGTGTCGATAATTTGGGCCGAATAATTATGAAACGTCATGTAGCCATCGCTGGTGAACTGCTTGTCGTCGCTGTAAGCCCAGGTGTTGGTCTTGCCGTCGTTAGGAACTGGAAAGCTAACGCTGAGGCCGTCGCTGCTTTCTGAGACGGTGGTGCGGCCATCGGGCGCGACGCTACCATCATGGTAGGTGCGGAATTCGTTGGAACCGGTGGCGGAGCCACTCTTGTCTTCGAGCGCGAGTTTTCCTTTGCCGGAGAACGAGGTCTTAGGGCCGCTGATATTGCGAAACCCGAAAAGCATGGTGGATTTCGGGACGTAAATATATTCGTCGAGATTGGAGAAATCAGGAATTTCCGTGGGCGGGGCCTGGCGTTCTTCTTGAGCCTGGAGCAGGCAGGTGAAGAAAATACCGAGGGAAAAAACCAGACGAATGGATTTCATGCAAAAGATAAGGTGCCAGTTGGGACGGCAGAAAGTGGAAAATGTTGCCTAAAAGTTCAGGGAGAGCGCCAGCCGCGTCAACGCGAGATTCATCACCCCTCACACTCACATCCTAGCTGCCCCGCGGCCGAGCCATCCCTTTCGACGGAGGCCGCCAAAAGCAAAACCGGCAAAATGCAAAGTATAAACTTTAAGGATTGATCCCCGCAAACCGAACGCATTGAAGACTCCCATGCGCTTGATGATATTGTTATTTTGGACCTTTACAGCGGTCGCGACCCCGTCGCTCGATCCTAAGCCAGAGCTGAGCGAGGTATTGAAACGCTTTCGTACCGAAGGCCCCAAAGGATGGTCATTTACCCAAAGCACCAACGCGGAAGGTCGCACCATGATCGAACGTTATGACAGCGCCCAACCAGAATTCAACCGCTGGACTCTTGTCAGCGAAGACGGTCGCACGCCCAACGATGAGGCCCAACGCCGCTACCGCGATAAGTTCAGCCGCTACACCAACTCCGTCACGGCGCCCCAGCTCAGCGATCAAATCGATCAGGCCAGCCTAGTCATTGTAACGGAAACGGCCGAGCGGATCACTTACCGAGGTCGCCTAAAACCTAGTGAAAAAGAAGACCGGACCGCCGCTTTCCTGCGCGCCGTGATCGTGTGGCATAAAGCCACCGGCACCATCGAATCACTCGCGATTGAAAACACGGCGACGTTCGCCCCGTCCTTCGGCGTTAAAATCGAGCAGATGAAAACGACCATGACGTACAGCCTACCCGCGCCGGACCAACCGAGCCTCTTGCAATCCGTCGTCACGCGTCTGCGCGGCACCGCCTTCTGGATAAAATCCATCGATGCCGACATGACCGTGGTTTATTCGGCGTACGCACCCGCCGCCGCCGCGCGCACGAACCGATCAGGCAC
>CAMDRP010000033.1 GCA_945906965.1 Opitutus sp. GAS368
ATGAATAACGGCTTCGACCTCGCGATGCTGCGCGAGGGTCTCATGTTCTACATCGTGCTCGTCGTGAGCCTGTGCATCCACGAATGGGCGCACGCTTTCGTGGCCGACCGCCTCGGTGACGACACGCCGCGCCACGATGGCCGCGTGACGCTCAACCCCGCGGCGCACATGGATCTCTTCGGCTCAGTGATTTTCCCGCTGGTGTGCATCTTCATGTTTCCGGGCGGACTGCTTTTTGGTTGGGGCCGCCCCGTGATGATCAACCCATCCAATTTTACGCACCGTAAACGCGACGAAGTCCTTACGACGCTCGCCGGCCCCGCCGCCAATCTCGGTCTCGCTTTACTCGCGGCGGTGATCGGCGGAATCGCGTTTCGCTACGATCCGCGCGTGATCGAACTCGTGAAACTCGTGCTCTCGCTCAACGTCGCGCTGGCCGTTTTTAATCTCATCCCGCTCCCTCCGCTCGACGGCGGCACGGTGTTGAAACACGCGGTCGGCATGAGCGAGGAGACGTTTTTCAACATCGCCCGCTGGAGCATGCTTGTCTTGTTGATCGCGATTAATATCCCGCCCGTGCGCCAGTTACTCGGGCTCGCGATGGGCTTGGTGAGCTGGCCGTTCGCGACGTTGTTTCAGGCGATTGCCGGATGAAATCGCGCGATCTCTTCGCGAGTGCGAGCCGTTGGATGACGTTCGATCAGTGGCTCCGCGGCGTTGAAAAACTTTACGCCAAAGCCGGCGCCACCCTCGGCCAAGTGGCTGCGAGCGCGCACGACGAAGCGCTCTATCTGCTTTTGCGCACGCTCGACCTCCCCCTCGATAGCGATGCGCGCGTGCTGGCAAAGAAACTCACGGCGCTCGATCGGGCGAAGATCGAAGCGGTGTTTCGTCGCCGGCTAGTCGATCATGTCCCCGCCGGGTATCTCACGCGCGAGGCTTGGCTGGGCGAGCACCAGTTTTATGTGGATGAACGCGTGATCATCCCGCGCTCCTATTTTTTAGAAATCATCCCAGAGCAGCTCGATGGCTGGTTGCCTGACCCGAAGAAAGTCACGCACGTCGTCGATGTGTGCACGGGCTCGGGCTGCCTTGCGATTTTGCTAGCGAAACATTTTCCCAAGGCGGCGGTGGACGCCGTGGATCTCTCGCCCGATGCGCTCGCGGTGGCGGCGATCAACGTGAAAGCCCACCGGCTCACCAAACGCGTGTCTTTGCACCGCAGCGACGTCTTCGACGTCGTACCGGTGGTAAAGTACGATGTGATTTTGAGTAATCCGCCCTACGAACCGAGCGCGCATTGCGATGCGTTGCCGGCGGAGTTCAAGCAAGAGCCGCGACTGGCGCTCGACGGTGGCCGCGACGGACTCGACATCATTCGCAAGCTGTTGCGCCAGGCGCGCACGCGGCTGCAACCGCACGGGATCGTGTTGATCGAAGTCGGTGGCTTGATGGCAGCGATGGATCGCGAGTTTGCGACGCTCGAGCCGCATTGGTTGCACACCAGTGATGGCAGCAACTGCGTCTGTGTGATCCATGCGGCGCGTTTGAAAACGTGGCGCGGTTGAGCGCGGCGATATCGTCGCAATCGGCGATTGAGTGAAATCAGCCCGCGGGTTGGCATAACGGGCGCTTTCGGATTCAATACCAAACTTCATGGATGCTCATTTAATGGAATTTCTGGGGATGCTCGTGCGGTGGCTGCACGTGATCGCGGGGGTGGCTTGGATCGGTTCGTCGTTTTATTTTATCTGGCTGGATAACAGTTTGGAGGCGCCGGCGCCCGGCTCGCAGAACGCGCAAAAAGGCGTCTCCGGCGAGTTGTGGGCGGTGCACGGTGGCGGTTTTTATAATCCGCAGAAATACGCGGTGGCGCCGGCGGCGCTGCCGGAAAAATTACATTGGTTTAAATGGGAGGCTTACACGACGTGGCTCTCCGGCACCGCTTTGCTGGTACTCGTGTATTGGATGCACGCGCAGACGATGATGGTCGATGCGACTCGCGCGGATCTCACCGGCTGGCAGGCGGTCGGCATCGGCGCGGCGAGCATGGTGGTTTCTTGGTTTGTGTACGATGCGTTGTGTCGTTCACCGCTCGGCAAGCGCGACGGTGCGCTGGGTGCGCTCGTCTTTGTTTTGCTCAGCGGGCTAACGTGGGCGCTCTGCCAGTGGCTCGGCGGGCGCGCGGCCTACATCCACGTCGGCACGTCGATCGGCACGATCATGGCGGCGAATGTGTTCTTCATCATTATTCCCGGACAAAAGAAAATGGTGGAAGCGATGCGCGTCGGGCAGTTGCCCGATCCGATCTATGGCCAGCGCGGCAAGCAGCGTAGCGTGCACAACAACTACTTCACGCTGCCGGTCATTTTTATCATGATCAGCAACCACTACGCGGCGACGTACGGGCACGCGCAGAATTGGGCCGTACTACTATTAATCTCGGCAGCGGCGGTTTCGATCCGGCACTTTTTCAACCGCAAACACAAAGGCGTCTACGCCTGGCAATTTCTCGGCGCGGGCGCGGTGATGTTGGGTGTCACGGCATGGTGGACGGGGCCGTACGGGCCGCCTCCGCCGATGTCGGCGACGCCAGTGAGTTTCGGGCAGGTGCAGCAGATCGTGTCGCAACGGTGCACGACGTGCCACATGCCAACCCCGACGTTTCCCGGTATCACGCAGGCACCTGCGGGCGTGATGTTAAATTCCTCGGCGAGCATCGCGCAGAATGCTGGCCGCATTTACCAACAGGTCGCCGTGACGCGCATCATGCCACTCGGTAACGTGACGCAGATCACCGAGGAAGAACGCGCGATGATCGCGCGTTGGTTCCACGACGGCGCGCCGACGAACTAAGCGCGCGACCTCGGTTTTATTTTTTAGCTTCGAGTTTACGGGTCGGTTGTCCCGCGTCGGCCCAAGCTTTGAAGCCGCCGGCGTTGGAGACTTTCACGCCTTGGGCGGCGAGGGCTTTGCCGACGATGCCGGCGCGCGTGCCGGACCGACAGTAGAGGATGATTTCTTTACCAGCGTTTTTCTCGAGGAAAGGTTTCCACTCTTTTTGCGCGCCATCAAAATCACTCTTGGCGAGTAACGTAGCCGTAGTGACGACGCCCGTGTCGGCCCATTCGGCGGGCTCGCGGCAATCGACGAGGACAGCTTTGCCTTCGGCGAGGAGTTTGGCAGCGGCTGCGGGATCGATCTTGGGGGCCTCCGCGGCGAAGACGGTAACGGCGGAGGTGAATAGGGCGGCGAGTATAAGGCGCAGTTTCATGGGGAATAGGGTGTGCGGTGAACGTGACGGTAATGCGGACGGGAGCAAATCAGTTAAGCGGATCAGTTTTGGACGGTGCGAGTGCTCCAGCAAAAGGGGCACTTAGGTGGGACAAAAGTGTAACATGGTGAGCTGGGGGAAGAGGCCGGCGATGATGCTAAGTGGCCGAGGTCGGGTTTCACGAGACCGTTGATGGGACTTTACTGATCTGGCGGTAAGTACGAAACCACGCCTACGGGTAGGTTATAGGGGAGGTTTAGGTGACACCATACTGTGCAAAAGGTCCGACCATTTGCTAAGTATACTGACATGATTGCGCGTCCCTTTTGGCAGCAACGACTGGATCAGGCGTGGCAGCGGGCACCCATTGTCTGGCTCGCGGGCGTGCGACGCTCCGGGAAGACCGCCCTCGCGCAGAGTTTTGGGACCGATCGTTGTCTCGTGGTGAACTGCGACTTGCCGGCCACGGAAGACATGCTGCGCGACCCGATTTTGTTTTTCAAAAACTGCGACCGACCGGTGGTGGTGTTCGATGAGTCGGTCCGTGCCAGAAAGGTATGGTGTCAGAAACGATTTCTCCGAACGCCACCAGAAGGAACCAATCCAGGACAACCCGCGGTTAATTTACGCGGACCAGAGCACTACGCCACCACACCCATTTCCAAAAGAAACGATTTGGGTGTGCGCACCTTCACGCCGTAAACAACCGTGCCAAGGATGTGCGCAAAATCCGTCGTGTCGGACGTGACGAGATAGTCGGCGTCGCAGCCTATCGCAGACAAGATGACCGGCTTGTCCTTCGTGGCCTCGAAGACAATTGGACGGTCGAGCACATAGACCGAACCGACCGCTTCCAATCCAGCGCGAACGATTCGCACCCAATCAACCGCACCCGCAGGGTGCTTGCGCACGTTCTTTTCGACCTCGCTAATACAATAGTCAGCTGTGACCAGTCTCCATTCGGCCTTCGGCGCATACTCGACAAGCAGTCGCGATAGGCCCCGGTTCGACCAGCAAGCCGCGAGAATTGTCGAGGAAGACAGTCACCGCTTGAGCACCTTAACGCTTGCCGCACCGGCCTCGTCATCCTTGACCCACTTCTTGATTGTGCTGGCTGGGATGTCTCGAACCGGCACGGTCACAGCCGGGTGCAAAAAGATTCCGTCAGGCCGCTCCTCCACTAAGAGAATTGAGTAGTCCTTCTGGTTGAGCTTCAATCGGCGGCGTAGGCCAATGGGGAGAGTGATCGTTCCACGCGGGGAAATTTGAATAGTGGTAGACATGCAGAAAAGCTGTTTTACTGAAAAACAGAAGTTAACGATTGGGCGGAGTGCAGCTGGGTCGCATTTGCGCTTCCGATCTCGCCCGAAAAAGACTGACCGGCCACGCCGGCGCACGCTTCCTCGGTATTGATGGCCAAGCCAAAGGGCACGTAGTCGGGGCAAAAGCGGAGCGTGGGAGTTAGCAACGGCACTAAGCCGATGAGACCAAACCAGGGTGTTAGTAGTAGCCGGCGACAAGCACGGCGAGGCCGATGATGATGCGAAGAATGCGATCGATCGAGCCAGCGTTGGGTTTATAGTATAGCAGATTTTTTGCGGACTCGAAATCTAAGATTATGCCGTCGGAACTTTGTGGTTCGCCATAAAGTACAGAACGGGCACGGCCATACGGCTGATGAGGAGCGAGGCGATTTCACCGGCCATGAGGCTAATGGCTAGACCTTGAAAAATCGGGTCGGCGAGGATGACGCTCGCCCCGATCACGACGGCGAGCGCGGTGAGCAACATCGGACGAAAGCGCACAGCGCCGGCTTCGACGACGGCGTCGCGTAGCGAGAGACCATGCGCCCGACGAAGCTCGATGAAGTCGACCAAGATAATCGAATTGCGCACCACGATGCCGGCGCCGGCCATGAAGCCAATCATCGAGGTAGCCGTGAAAAACGCGCCCATCGCCCAGTGCGCTGGCAAAATACCGATCAGGGAAAATGGAATCGCTGCCATCACGACGAGCGGCGTGACGTAGCTTTTGAACCAGCCGACCATCAATAGGGCGATGAGCACGAGCACGGCGGCGAACGCGAGGCCGAGATCACGAAAAACCTCGAGCGTGATATGCCATTCGCCGTCCCATTTGAGCGCGGGCGCGAGATCGTTGAAAGGTTGGTTGAGGTGGTAGATGGGTAGCTCGGCGTCCACGGCGCCAAAAGTGCGGGCGTCCAGTTTTTGGATTTCGCGGTGCATGCTAAACAGCGCATAGGCGGGGCTCTCCACGACGCCGGCGACATCGGCGGTGACGTAGGTGACGGGTTTCAGGTTTTTGCGGTAGAGGTTGCGCTCGCCGGTGGTGCGTTCGATGCGGACGAGTTCGGAGAGCGGAATGAGCGGTGCGGCGGGGTTAAGGTCGGCGCGCACATGGAGCGCTAGCACGGCGGCCGGTTGCGCGCGATCGCGGGCAGAGACTTCGACGATGATAGGCAGATCTTCGCGTTCAGCGGGAAGATGGAGAAGATCGACCGTAGCGCCCTGGGTCGCGAGCGCGAGAGTCTGGTTAATGGCGGCTACGCTCACGCCGTGAAGGGCGGCTTTTTCGCGGTCGATGAGGTAGCGAATTTTGGGTTGGTCGGCTTCGACAAACCAATCGACATCTACGGCGCCGGGTGCGCGTTCGATGATGGCGCGCACGGCAGTAGCGAGGGCCAGCCGCTGGGATTCGGAGGGGCCGTAGATTTCAGCGACGATTGATTGAAGAACGGGAGGGCCGGGAGGAACTTCCGCCACCGCTACGGCGGCGCCATATTTTTTGGCGATGGCAGCAACTCGCGGGCGAATCCGCTTGGCGATGGCGTGGCTCTGGTCGGAGCGCTCAGTTTTGCCGACCAGGTTCACTTGGATGTCGGCGACGTTGGGGCCGCGCCGGAGGAATGAGTGGCGCACGAGGCCGTTGAAATTAAACGGCGCAGCTGTGCCAGCGTAGATTTGGTAATCACGGACTTCAGGCTCGGCGCGTAGAGCTGCGGCCATCTCGGTGGCGATGCGGGTCGTCTGCTCGAGCGTGGTGCCTTCAGGCGTTTTTAGGACGATTTGAAACTCCGATTTGTTGTCGAAGGGGAGCATCTTGATCGTGACGGCGCCGAAGAGCACGAAGGCGACCGAAACGATCAGCAATCCCACGATGCCTGCAAGAAACGTCCAACGCCAGCGGGCGCGGTCGAGCAGGGGCTCCATGACGCGGTGATAGAGCCGCGTGAACCAATCGGACGGCGCGTGGTCATGATCAGCGGCGGCGCCCGCGAGCGCGGCGGCGCGGCGACGCAAGACGCGGATGGCGGCCCACGGTGTGACAGTGAAAGCGATCACGATGGAGAACAGCATCGCCGCGGTGGACCCGATGGGGATCGGGCGCATGTAGGGGCCCATGAGGCCGCCGACAAACGCCATCGGTAGAATGGCGGCGATCACGGCCCAAGTGGCTAGGATCGTGGGGTTGCCTACTTCGTCGACGGCGGCGAGAGCGATGTCTCCGAGTGATTTTTTATCGGCGCCCGGTAAGCGCATGTGGCGGACGATATTTTCAACTACGACAATCGCGTCGTCCACGAGGATGCCGATGGAGAAGATCAGTGCGAAGAGGGTGATCCGGTTGAGCGTGTACCCATAAAGATAGAACACGAGTAACGTCAGGGCGAGTGTGGCGGGGATCGCCAGGAGCACGACGAGCGATTCGCGCCAGCCGAGAAAAAGGAGAATCAGAATCGCGACGCCGAAGACGGCGATACCCATGTGAAGGAGCAGCTCGTTACTTTTCTCGGCAGCGGTGTGGCCGTAGTCGCGCGTAACGGTGACCGTGACATCGGCGGGTAGAAGCGTGCCTCGGAGCGTATCGACTTTGGCGAGTGCGGCGCTGACCACGTCGATGGCGTTAGCGCCCGGGCGCTTGGCGAGGCTCAACGTGACGGCCGCCTCAAGATCTGTGGCGGCGGATCCATGGAGCACGACATCCGCCGCTTCCTCAGCGGAATCATTGATGGTGGCGACGTCTCGCAGATAAATGGGCACGGTGGCTTGGGTGCCGATGACGACCGAGCCGACGTCGGCGGAGTCGCGCAAAAACGCGCCGGTTTCGAGTAGGAACTCGGTGTTGTTGAAAGGGCGCGAACCGGATTGGAGTTGGCGATTGGCCGCTTGGAGTGCGGGCGTGACTTGAGCGACGGTGAGGCCGCGCGCGGCGAGGGCGGCGGGATCGAGTTGCACGCGGACCGCGCGGCGGACACCGCCGATGAGCGTCGTCTCGGCGACTTGCGGGATGGTTTTGATCGCGTCGTCGACTTGTTGGGCGAGACGGCGGAGCGCGAGGTGGTCGTGTGCAGCGCTGGAAAAAGTGAGGGCGAGAACGGGGACATCGTCGATAGTGCGCGGCTTCACGAGCGGCGCGGCGGCGCCGAGGGGAAGACGGTCGAGGTGGGCGTGGAGTCGCTGATTGAGTCGAACGAGCGCGGGCTCGATTTCGGTTCCGACCTTGTAGCGCACGATGATGACGCTGCGGCCGGGGCTCGATGTGGAATAGAGGTATTCGACGCCGGGAATTTCCCAAAGCAGTTTTTCGAGCGGACGCGTGAGGCGGTTTTCAACCTCGGCGGGAGTCGCACCGGGAAGCGCGCTGAACACGTCGATCATCGGCACGTTGATCTGCGGCTCCTCCTCGCGCGGGAGCATCAAAATCGAGAAGACACCGAGCAGAATCGACGCTAGTACGATGATGGGCGTGAGCTTCGAAGTGGCGAAGATGGCGGCGAGTTTGCCCGCGAAACCGTAGGGCTGACCCGAGGTTGGGGTTGAAAGTGGCGCAGAGGTGTTCACGGCGAAACGATCACAGATTGGCCGTCGCGGAGGGTGGCGGCAGGATTGAGGATGATGGTTTCACCCGCGGTGAGACCGGCGAGAATACGCGTCAACGCAGTGGAATGTGTGGCCGTTTTTACTAGGCGGAGTTGCGTGCGGCCTTCCGACGTAACGACGAAAACGCGCTCCATTTGACCGAAATGCTGAACGGCGCTTGCTGGAATCAAGAGAGTCGGGGCCGTGCCGATGGGCCAGAGAACGCGTACAAATTGCCCCGAGCGGACCGCGGAGTTTTGGGGGAGTTCGAGTTTGGCCAAACGGGTTTGCGTGAGGGGATCGGCGGCGACGGAAAATTCCACGAGCGCGGCATTCAGCGGGTCGCCGTCCGAATCGAGCTGAACAGAGAGCGTTGTGCTAGCGGTGGGCGCTGTGAGGCTGGCGGGAACTTGGACTTCGGCGCGGAGCCGATCCCGCGCTTCGATCACGAGTAGCGGAGTGCCGGGTGCGGCGAAATCACCGGAGTTGACGAGTTTTTTGGTGATGGTGCCACTGAACGGCGCGAGGACCCGCGTGTAACTAAGCAACGCCTCGGCCTCGTTTACAGCAGCTGCCGCAATGCGGCGGTGATCTTCGGCGGCGAGAGCATTATCCGCGGCAGTGGCGTTTTGCCGGACGAGAGCCGCTTCGCGGATGGCTTCGCGTTCAGCTTGGGCGAGCGCGGCGCGCGCTTGAGCCAAACGCGCAGGAACTTCGGCGGCATTGAGCGTGAGCAAGAGTTCGCCAGCTTTGACGGATTGACCGACGGCGAAATCAGCGCCGTTAACGCTGCCCATGACGCGGGCGGCGAGGGTGGCGCGTTCGAGTGGGTGAATGGTGGCGGGGAGTGCTTGGGTCAGCAGGAGGTTGACGGTCTCGATGCGAGCTGTGCGCACCTTTAGCGCAGTCTGGTCGGATGCTGGCGCAGGGGCGTTATGTCGGCTGCAGCCAACAACCACGAACGCGAGGCTGGTGATAAAAAGCGGGAGTAGGCGCATGACGAAATTTTTTATCAGTCACGACCAGCGCCGCCGAAGTGGATGCGACCCTCAGGAGTTATCCAGCCGAGTTTGCCGAGAACATAGGTCGGCGGGCAAAACCCAGTGATGGCAGATTGAATGAGGTTGAGCCCGATGAAGCAGGTGAACCACAGCCAGCGGACGTCGACGAACTGGGTGAGCGCGACGCTGAGTAAAATCATAACGCCGGCGAGGATGCGGATAAACGATTCAGTTTTCATATTAAGTTTAAAGGGTGCGAGACGGTGCTTTTGTTTTAGTATATGATTATATGTGCATATACTTGAAATTGTGTCAAGGACGTGATCGACTTGGATCATGGCAAAAAAACCACGAGTGATGACGGATGCGGCGTTAGGGCTGGTCGCGCGGCGTTTTGCGGCGTTGGCGGAGCCGATGCGGTTGCGGCTTTTGCACACGTTGTTCGACGGAGAGAAGAGCGTTGGCCAGCTCGTGGATCTGAGTGGAGGCACCCAGGCTAACGTTTCACGGCATCTGCAGACTTTGATGGATGCAGGGGTGCTGACGCGTCGCAAAGCGGGCCTGCAGGTTTTTTATGGAATCGGGGACAAGTCCATTTTCACGCTGTGCGAATTGGTGTGCGGCAGCCTCGAGCAAAAGCACTCGCAACACGCGAAATCATTGGCGCGTTGAATCGGGTTTAAGTTACAATCGCGCCTGGGTTTAAGGTTAATCTCGTGACTCGGCGGCTAGTTTATGGGCTGGGGAACGGTAGCTTTTAGCTCGGCAAGAGCGTGAATCAGTTAAATCTCTTGCTGTGCCCTTGGATAACCAACGGGTCGCCCTAAACTAGGTCTGAGTTAGTATCCCCGAAATCTTTGCCCCCGTTTCTCCCCACCATTATGAAGAACGCACCCCTCACGCGTCGCACGGTCCTCAAGCGCGGTCTGGCCGGTATCATTGCCTACGCCGCAGCACCGAATTTTTTCCCCGCCTCCTTGTTCGGGCAAGGCGCCCCGAGTAATCGGATCACGCTCGGCCTCGTGGGCAACGGTCTCATCTGCAATGCCCATATTGGGGCGATCCTCGGCCGTTCCGCGGATTGCCAGATCGTCGCCACGTGCGACGTCATGCGCAGCAAGGCTGAAAAAGTGCGCGCGCGGGTCGGCGCCGCCTACGGCAAACTCAGAGATAGCGGCACGCCGACTAGCGGTCCCGATATTTATGCGACTCATGAAGAGTTGCTCGCGCGTACGGATATCGACGCCGTGTTTGTCTGCACGCCCGATCACTGGCACGCCGCCGTAGCCAATGCCGCCATGAAAGCCGGCAAAGACGTTTACTGCGAAAAACCGCAGACGCTCACCGTCCGCGAAGGCCGTGTGCTCGTCGAGACGGCGCGCCACCACGGCCGGGTTTTCCAGACCGGGACACAACAACGCTCGAATAAATCCTTCCGCAAGGCCGCCGAGATCGTGCGCAATGGCTGGATCGGCGACATCAAATTGATCCGCACCCGCCTCGGTGAATTTGCCCCCGCGCCCCAATTGCCTGAAGAGCCTGTGCCGGCCGATTTTAACTATGACCGCTGGCTCGGGCCCACACCGTGGCGCCCTTATAACGCGCTGCGCGTTAAAGGCGATTACGGCGGTGGCTGGCGCTGCTTCCTCGACTACGGCGGGCGCAAAAACGGCGACTGGGGTGCTCACCATTTCGATATCATCCAAAATGCGCTCGGCATGGATCACTCCGGTCCCGTTGAATTTATTCCCATCGGCCATGAGGGCTGCAAATTCCAGACGCACGTCTACGCCAATGGCATCCGCGTCGAGCGCTTCGATGATGATAGCCTCAAAGGTATGATCGAATTTCAAGGCACCCAAGGGACTATCTGGGTATCGCGCAACGACCTCTTCGCTTCCGACCCCGCCGCGTTAGTGAATCGTCCCCTGCGCGCCGAAGATATCCACCTTTACGCCAGCGACGATCATCACACTGATTTTTTCAACTGCATCCGCTCCCGTCAGCGCCCCATCTCCGACGTCGAAGCCGGCCACCGTAGCGCCACCGTCTGCCACCTCAACGTCATCGCGGCCCAAGTTCGCCGCGCCATCCGCTGGGATCCTGTTAAAGAAGAAATCATCGGCGATCCCGTGGCTTCGCGCCTGCTCGATCGTCCCCGCCGCGCCGGCTACGCCCTCTAACCTTAAAAAAAATCGCTGCCATGTTGCGCCCCACTTTTTTCACCGCCGGGTTTGTTTTCACGCTGATTGCTCATTCGTCCTTCGCGGCTGAGCCTACGCTTTCCCAGCTCGATTACTCCGGCAGCCCGCAGGCCGTCGAAGCGCTCGATCGCGAACTCTACGCCGCCGGCACCGACCCCGTGAAGCTCGCGGTGATCGAGCAACGTCTCCTCGCCGGTCTGCGGGCCCGCGATACGACCTACGCCGCGCGCCAGGTCCTTTGCCAACGCCTCGGTTGGGTGCTCGGTCTTACGCCGGAAAAACTCACGGCGGCGGGCCTCAAACCGCTCCCGGCGATGCTCGCCGACGAACGCGACTCCGATCTTGCCCGACTTGCTCTCGAAGCGGCGCCCGGTGCGGTGATCGACTCGCTTTTTCTCACCGCCCTCAATCAGACCACGGCGCGCACGCGAATCGCACTGATTGATTCGATGGCCCGCCGGCAAATCGTCGCCGCGGTACCCGCGCTCGCCAAATTACTCGGCGACAACGATCCGGCGACTGCGGCCGCGGCGGCCCGCGCCCTTGGACTCATCACCGATTACAGCGCCTCGCTCGTATTGCAGGCCGTGCCTGAGCCCAGCCCCGCCGCGGTCGCGGCAGCCAAACTCGCGCTCGTCCCGCGTCTCGCCGCTGGTACCGCGCTGGCGGTCTTGGCGGATCTACGTGCCCGCGCCGCCGATCCCGTGCATCGCATCGCAGCGCTCCGGCTCATGCTGCAGCTTGATCCTTCGATCGCGACCACGCTGGACGTGCTCGATGGTAACGACCCGGCTGCAAAACGCGTCGCCCTCGAATCCATTTACGCCTCGCGCGCGCCTCAAATTATTCCGGCGCTCGCGGCTAAACTTTCCACTTGGGATGCGTTCACGCAGTCTGCGGTGATCTCGGCTATGGCACGTCGCGGCGACGCCGCGGCCACGTCTGCCGTGCTGCAAGCGACCGCACACGAAGACGCCCAGGTACGCATGGCGGCGCTCGAGGCCTTAGGATTTTTACCCGGCACAATCGAGACTATGACCGCCCTCACCAAGATCGTAGCGGGTACCGCGGCTGTCGAAAGCAAAGTCGCCAAGGCCAGCCTCACGCGGCTCAATGGTCTTGGATTGAACGCGGCCATCCTTAGCGGCGCTGAGCGCGGCGAGACCGTTTTGCGCGTCGTCGCGATTGAGCAAATTGCTCTGCGCGGACTCAATGAAGGCTTGCCGCTCCTCGTCAAACTCCGGACCGATCTCGACGTGGCCGTACGTGCCGCTGCGGTCACCGCGCTTGGAGAACTTGCTCCGCCGGCGGACAATAAAATCGTCCTCGATTGGGCCATCGCCGCTACGGATGCTAATGAGCAAGCCCGCGCCTTGCGCGCGCTCGTGAGTATCACGTTGCGTAATCCTGATGTCGTCGGCCGCGGCGCGACCCTTTACGCCGCGATGGAAACGGCGCCGGCGGAACTTGCGCTGCGTTTGCTCCCTGCGCTCGGGCGCATCGGTGGGTCGCCGAGTGCGGCGTCCGCGGGCAAACTAGCGTTGAGCGCCGATCTTAAAATAGCCGAAGCTGCGACGACTGCTCTTGTGCGCTGGACGGATGACACCGCGATTCCGGTGCTCGTGAGCGTCGCCGAGCGCACGACGCTGCCCATCGTACGCGTGAGCGCAGTCACGGGCGTGATCGCCGCCTTCGAGCGTAATCGTGCCTTTTGGAACGTCGACGCCACCGCGCTCATTGCGCGACTGCTGGCAGTTAGCGCATCAGCGGAATCGCGGTTGGCTTTGATTGCTTTATTGAAGCGCGCGGCGGATGCGCCGGCTTTGGCGCTGGCAGAAAAATCACAAGGCGACCCCGTCATGGGTGCCGCCGCGATCGAAGCTGCCGCGGTGATTCGCGCCAATCAGGCGGGTCCGGCCAAGCTGCGCGCCTCGACGATGGCGGGTGTAAGAAATCTTATGGATGGAAACACGGGCAATCGTTGGTCCGTGCCGGCCGAAGGCGACGAATGGGTGGAAGTAGATTTCATCCTCTCGCGGCCGTTGCGCCGGATCACCCTCGATCAGACGGGACGTGGGGCGGAGTTTCCCGAAAACTACGAAGTTTACGTGACCGATAATATCGCGGCGATGGGCAAAGCCGCTGCAACGGGTGTGGGCCAAACCAACAAGACCGTGATCGATCTGCCCGTGGGCACGCGCGGCCGTTACGTGATCATTAAAAACCTCGCCGCGCGCAAAGATACCCCCTGGTCGATCTGCGAAATTTTCGTGGACTGAGCCGCACGGTTGCTGCGGGTGAAGGCCGCGGATTCGTCGCGGCGCGGGTTCAGTCCGACGGCGAAATTTTGGCGTGGGCCATCGCCGGGCCGGTTTTTAGCCAGCAGATATGCGTGGCGCAGGCGGCGAGGGCGAAGAAGACCAACAGGTGACCTGTGAGCAGGCGGACTTGGATGGCTTGCGCGTGGCGAAACGCCTCAGGGGTGAGCTCACGAATGATTTTTTCGGGCGTCTTGAGGACGAGTTTGTTTTCAGCAAGCCGAACGGGTTCGCCGCCTTCGTTGAGTCGCAGGCAGAGGAAAAAATTAATGAAAACGTAGGCGAGTAAAAGCGCGGCGCCTAGTTTGAGGGCGTGGGGAATCTTACCGAAAATTTCCGAGAAGATATTTTTACGCGGGATACGGCGCAGTTGCCAGAGCAGAAGCGGCCAGACGAGGAACAGCAATGGGACGAAAATCAGAATCGGATAAAACGCGATGTCGACGAAGGTGAGGACGTGCGCGGCGGTGCAGGCGGCGGTGCCAAAGAGTGACGTTAAAAACAGCAGACGTAGGCTAGTGGGCATCGGCGAACGCTCAGCGCGTGAGATCGTAGAGGGCGTAGCCGGCGAGCAAATTGGGCAGCGCGGGGCACGGCGTTTTCCAGTCGCCCAACAAGTGGGCGCGACGCGTGATGCGGATGCCCTCGGCGGCGCAAAAATCTTCGAAGTCGGCGACGGAGACAGGATTGGCGGGGCGGCTTTCGGCCCAGGCGGTGGTGTAGACGGCGTTGCGGGCTTTGCGACCGCGCACGAGCAGATCGAGGCGGTTCTTCCAGAAGCCGTGGTTAACGAAACCGACGGTGACTGAGCGGGCGACGCGTAGGGCCTCCGCAATGACGCTGGCCGGTGAGTCGAGTTCTTGCACGGTGCGCGAGCAGATGACGCGGTCGAAGTGGCGCGCCGGAAACGACGCCATGCAGGCGATCATGTCGCCTTGATAAGCGGGGACGCCGCGTTGGACGCAGGCGGTGATTTTTTCGAAGTCGAGGTCCACGCCGAGAGCGGAGACGTGTTTTGTCTGGACCAAATAATCAAGAAGTTCGCCACGGCCGCAGCCCAGATCGAGGACGCGCGTGTGCGGCTCGACCCAGTCTCCGATGATCTGCATGTCCACGGTGCGTTTTTCGACGGGCTGGGTCATGGCTAGATGGCGAAGTCGAGGGTTGGGGCGGGGGCGCGCTCGAGGAAACCGCGGATGAGCGCGTAGAGTTCTTCACTCTCGAGCAAAAAGGAATCGTGGCCGAGATCGGTGGCGAGTTCGGCGTAGCTGGCGCGTTTGCCGGCGCGGAGCAGGGCTTGGGCGATCTGGCGGTTTTGCTCGGGCGGGAACAGCCAGTCGCTGGTGAAGCCGACGACCAAGGATTCGGCGAGCACGGGGGCGAAGGCGTTTTCGAGTGAGCCGTAGGCGTGGTCGAGATCGAATTGATCGAGCGCGCGTGTGATGTAGAGGTACGAGTTGGCGTCGAAACGGTTGATGAACGTCTGGCCTTGGTGGCGCAGGTAACTCTCGACTTCGAACTGCAGGTTGAAGTCGGCGGGGGCGGGTTGCTGCGCGAGTTCGGCGCGGAGTTGCGGGCTTTGTTCGCGGGACTGGATCGTGCGCCGGCCAAATTTGCGATCCATCGAGGCATCGGAGAGGTAGGTGATGTGCGCCATCATGCGCGCGATGGCGAGGCCGACGCGGGGGCCGCCATCGCGGGCGTAATCGCCGTTGAGCCAAGCGGGGTCTTGCATGATCGCTTGGCGGCCGACCTCGTTGAAGGCGATGGCTTGAGCGCCCTCGCGCGCGGTGGTGGCCATGGCGAGGAGGCGGCGGGTGAAGCGGGGAAACTCGATCGCAAACAGCATCGCAGTCATGCCGCCCATCGAGCCGCCGATGACGGTGTGAAGTTCGGCGACGCCGAGATGCTCGAGGAGCAGTTTTTGCGCGCGTACCATGTCGAGGATGGTGAGCGCGGGGAAACGTAGGCCGTAGGCTTCGCCGGTGGCGGGGTTGAGCGAGGACGGACCGGTAGAACCAGAGCAACCGCCGGGGACGTTGGCGCAGATGACGAAGAAACGGCGGGTATCGACGGCTTTGCCGGGGCCGATGAGGTTGTTCCACCAGCCGGGTTTTTTGTCGGCGGGCGTGTGCCAGCCGGCGGCGTGATGATTGCCGCTGAGGGCGTGGCAGATGAGGACGGCGTTGTCGCGGGTGGCGTTGAGCGTGCCGTAGGTTTCGTAGCGGAGCGTGAGGCCGGTGAGTTCTTGGCCGTTCTTAAACGTGAAGGCGCGCGGGGTGACAAAATCTTGGGGCGTGACGAGTCCGACATCGTCGGCCGCGAGGTAGGGCGGCGTGGACGCGGGGACGGCGGGGGCCTGAGTTTCGTCGGTCATGCGTGGAGGAAGCTGAGGCGCAACGGTGGGCCGAGGCAAGGGCGCGGAGGCGATATGACGCGAAGAGCGCGGGCGGCGAATCAGGGGGCGTCTTCGTTCGAGAAGACGTGCTGGACGTCGTCAAGGGACTCGAGGGACTCGTGCAGCTCGGCGAGATCGGTGGCGAGGTGGCCGGTGGGGGCGGCGACTGTGGTGGTGGGAATGTAGGCGAGTTCGGCGCTGGCGGGTTTGATTTTTCGATCGTCGAGGGCGTGCGCGATGCGATCGAAGGCGTGCAGGGCGCAACGCAGTTCGTAGCCCTCGGCGGTGGTGATGATGTCGTCGGCCCCGGCTTCGAGCGCGAGTTCCGTGAGGGCGTCTTCGGTGACGGCTTCGCGGGCGATGAGGAATTGGCCGGCGTGGAGGAATTGAAACATTACGGCCCCGGTTGCAGCGAGGTTGCCGCCGTGGCGGGAAAAAATCGCGCGGAGGTCTTTCGCGGCGCGGGTTTTGTTGTCGGTGGTGACTTGGACGACGAAGGCGACGCCGCCCGGGCCATAGGCCTCATAGGTCATTTGTTCGTAGACGATGCCGGGGAGTTCGCCGGTGCCTTTCTTGATGGCGCGCTCGAGATTTTCGGCCGGCATGTTGGCCTCGCGGGCTTTGAGGAGCAACGTGCGGAGGCGGGCGTTGCCGTCGGGATCGCCGCCGCCGGTTTTGGCGGCGAGGGTGATCTCGCGCGAGAGGCTGGAAAAAACTTTGCTGCGGCGGCCGTCGGTGACGGCTTTCAGGCGCTTAACTTTGGACCACTTATTATGGCCGGCCATGAAGGGTAAGTCGCGAGTAGCAGGTAGAAATTAGCGAGGAGATGACTAGGGCAGGGGCGGGGCGCGATGCTCGTTACCCGCTACTGGCTACTCGCTACTTTTTTTTCGGCGTAACGTTCTTGGTGGGCTTGCCGTGGAAATTTGGGGCCGAGGCGGGATCGGCGGGGGTCGCGGGCGTTTCATCCTCGTCCTTCATGCGATTGATGAGGAGTTGCTGGGCGATGGTAAATAGACCGTTGGTCGTCGAGTAGAGGGAAAGGGCGGCGGGGAGACTGTAGCAGAAGAAGGTGAAGATGATCGGCATGAACTTCATCATCGTGGCCTGCGTCGCGTCCATGGTGGGCGAGGTGGGCGTGAGCTTCATCTGGTAGATCATGGTGACGCCGAGCAGCAGCGGGAGGATATTGAGCGGAATCGGGCCGAGGTAGAAGAGGGTGTCAGGTGAGGCGAGATCGTGCGCCCAGAGGAAGGGGGCGTAGCGGAGTTCGGCGGTACTGGAGAGCATGGAGAAGAAACCCATGAAGAACGGGATCGTGAGCAGCTGGGGGAGACAGCCGCTGATGGGGTTCACCTTACGATCTTTGAAGAGCTGCATCGTGGCTTGCTGCTGCTTCTGCGGGTTGTCTTTGAATTTTTCTTTAATGGCGGCGAGCTCGGGTTGGAGCTTGGCCATGCGCTTCATGGATTTGGTCGAAGCGAGGGTGAGAGGGATGAAGGCGACCTTGAGTGCGAGGGTCGTAAGCATGATGGCGATGCCCCAGTTGCCGGCCCAGCTATGCATCCACGTCATCAGCGTGATCAGAAGTTTGGAGGCCCAGCCAAAGAAGCCGTAGTCCATGACCTTGTCCTGGTCGGCCTTGAAGACATCGGTGTTGGCGAGGCGTTTATATTCTTTGGGGCCGACGTAGAAATTGCCACCGAGTTTGGTCGTGGCGCCGGCGGCGAGGGCAGGCAGTTCGAACTGAGCGGCGCCGGCGATGCCGTAGGCGTTAGGATCGGTGTCGGGGAGGGCGGAGAGGAGCTTGACGCGACGGGTGACCAGGCTGGTGGCGGGGGCGTCGGGCGTGAGGATGCTGGTGAAGAATTGGTTCTTCACGGAGGCCCAGAGAATGGGGCCGGGACTGGTCACGCTGGAGATCGGTTGGCTGTTGCCGATGCCGAAAAAAGCGAGGAATCCGCCGCCCTCAAGATCGGAGCGCGGGATGAGTTTGTCGGTCTCGGTGGTGCGGTAACCGGTCTTCAGTTGGATGCCGTAGTCGAGGGCATTGACGGGGGCGGCGGTGCCCAGGGCGAGGGCGACGCGGAGCGGGACGGCGGTTTTGTCGGTGAGATTGCGGAAGGTGGTCTCGTGGCGAAGTTGGTAAGGATCGGTGCCGACTTTCGGGTCAACGGAAAGAGCGAGCACGTAGCGGCGGGTGACTTCGAGGCGGCCGTCCAGGACGGCGCGGAAGACGATCTCGGTGGCGGTGGAGCTGACGACATCGTAGCGGGTGCCGCGGTCGAGGCCGGGGAACTCGGTGAGCGCGAGCATGGGGTCGGCGTGGAGTTCGTTGAAGACGAATGGATCGGGCCGGTCCTGGGCGGCAGGGTATTGCTTCAGGGCCACATCGCGGACGGCGCCGCCGAAATCGGTGAAACGCACGCGAATGAAATCATTTTCGAGCGTAGTGACGCGGGCCTGGGCGTTGTCGCCGGTGGCGGCGGCGAAATTAGCCTGGGGGCCGCCGGCGCTAAGTGCGGGCGGTTGAGCGGTGGTGCCCTCCGCCGGCGCGGTCTGTTGCGCAACGGCCTCCCGCACGGCAGCGGGTGCCGCGGGCGGTTGCGGGGCGATTTTTTGACCGACGTAGAGGCTGGCGAAGGCGCCGCAGATAAGAGCGATGCCGAGGATCAGATTTTTTTTGTCCATTTAGGAAAGAGGGTCGGAAAGAGAAGAAGTGAAGCGAGGAGCGTTGGCGCACTGCGGGCGGCGGCGGGCCGCGGGCACGGGATCTTCACCGCCAGGGTGAAGCGGCGTGCATTTCAAGAGGCGCACCGCGGCGAGCCCGAGGCCGATGATCGCGCCATGTTCACGCAAGGCGCCGATCGCGTAGTGCGAGCACGTCGGGCTGAAGCGGCAGCCGCAGCCCGGACCGAGGAAAACCGGGAGCGCGGGCGAAAGGATACGTTGATAAAGCCGCACGAGCAAAACCAGTCCGGCCGCGGGTAGGCCGACGAGACGTGCAATCAAACTGGAACGGCGCTCAGGCATGGATGGACGGAGGGGGCGGCGAAGGCGGCGCGGCGGAGATTTGCCCGCAGGCTTGAAGGAAATTTTTTTCCAACTCTGCGTAAGGCCGATGAAAGACGGCGGCGCGGGCGATCAAGAGCAAGTCACAATCGCGCGGGAGTTGGTTTTGATGAGCGCGAAAGAGTTCGCGGAGGCGGCGCTTGGCACGATTGCGGTGGATGGCGTTGCCGACAGCGGCCGTGGAAGCGATCACGCAGGCGCGCGGCGTTCCTATTGCTGTAGTACCATCAGCCGTCGGCCGGGGCCTCCACCAGACGGTCAAGGCACGGGCATCGACGCGGCGGCCTTCGGTGCGGACAGCACGAATTTCATCCTGGCGGCGAAGGTGCTGCTCAGGGCGAAAACGCATGGGCCGTGGCGAGTTGAAACGCGGCCGAAACCGCACGGAATCAAACGACGGTCAGGCGCTTACGACCTTTGAGGCGGCGGGCGCGAATGACTTTGCGGCCACCTTTGGTGGCCATGCGGGCGCGATAGCCGATCTTGCGGGCGCGCTTTAGACGATGGGGGCGGAAGGTGGGTTTCATGACTTTTTAGCGATTAAGGGGTGACTGAAGTGTCCGACGGCTCGAACGGTGTCAAGGGTTGGGTTTTCCCGCCCTCGGTTTTCCGGAATAAAGTCCTAATTTCAACCTCGTGCGGCCCTAAGTTATCTTCCTTAACCCCATCTGCAGCTAGCGCGTGAACGCGCCAGGCCGTGGCCTATCAGCTAAAAATCAGCTCTCCAGGCGCGCAGTAACACGTGATCATTTTGCGCGGCCGCTAATTCCGGACCTGTGCGCAACTCGTCGAACTCAAGAAACGGGTATTCGGTCAAAAAATTCTCCCCCTACCTTGCTTCCTTCGCGAGTAGCTCAAAACATCTTTCGCTCGATGCGGGCAGTTTTGGATGCAGGATCGCTCGCCGTATTAACACAGGACGGCAGGGATTTAGATCTAAAATTAAATCCGGGCCTGGTCACCGCATGCTCTGGGTAATTTGGAGCCAAGATTAGCGCCTAATTAACAAAAAATAAATTAAGCGCCAATAAATTTGATCAATATTTGGGCTACTAATTATATAATCGACATTTAGCCGCCAAATAAAATCATTAATTAATTAGCGCCTAATTCGATTAATAGCAATTAGGCGCCAAAAAAATATGGCCAAATTTTTTATTGGACGAGAATCCGAGGAAGCTGAATTCAAGCGTCTCTCAAACAAGTCGACCGCTTCGTTGATTGTTTGCCAAGGGCGCCGGCGAATCGGAAAGAGCACTTTTTTCCGGCACTGTGCAAAAGGTGCAGATCTGTTTCTTTCCTTCGAGGGCTTGGCGCCACGCGATAAAATCAATAAGAAGGCACAGCTTGAGGCGTTTGCTACAGCTCTCAATCTTCAAACCAAAGCGCCAAAGCTCACCCTCGATTCTTGGCCGCAAGCGTTCGATCTTTTGGACAGCGTCCTGCCGACAACGGGCACGATCGTTATTCTCTTTGATGAAATCTCATGGATGGCAATCGGTGATCCTGATTTCCCAGGGTATGTGAAGGCCGCCTGGGATGCCCGTTTCTCGCAGCATCCCAACTTGATCCTCGTGCTCTGCGGTTCCGTTTCGTCTTGGATTGAGAAAAATATTCTTAAAAACACCGGCTTCGCCGGCAGGCCAACTTGGCACTTAAAGCTGCCACCGCTCGCGCTGCCTGCTTGCAATCAATTTTGGACAGGGAAAGCAGTCAGCGCGGCCGAAAAATTAAAGCTTTTGGCTGTGACCGGTGGCGTTCCGCGGTACTTAGAGGAATTAGACCCTGCTCAATCCGCCGAGCAAAACGTGGAGAGGTTGTGCTTCAATTCCAGCGGCCTGTTATTCAATGAATTCAATCTAATCTTCCACGATATCTTTACGAAAAGGGCGGATACCTGCCGGGATATTATGGCAGTCCTGACCGATGGGGCAAAAACCTTGGCCGAAATTAGCTCAGCCCTAGGCAAGAATAATTCAGGGGGATCACTCAGCGCCATCCTGGAGGATTTAGAGTCGGCGGGTTTCCTGCATAAAGACGCCTCCTTCAGTCCGGACACTGCGAAGACCATGCCGCGAAAAGTGCGCTACCGCATTTTTGATAATTACATCCGGTTTTACCTGAAATTCATCGAGCCAGCAGCCGAGCAGATTAAGAAAGGCATTTATCAGATGTCTCCTATTGAGACCCTCCAAGCTTGGGACACAATCATGGGCTTACAGTTTGAAAACCTGATCCTGAGTAACCTGCGTCTGCTCATTGAGCGGATTAACTTAGGCAACGTGCCCGTGCTCAATGCGGGACCTTATTACCAGCCCGCCACAAGCAAGGCTCCCGGCAGCCAAATTGACCTGATGTTGCGCACTAAAAGCGCGGTCTACGTTTTCGAGATCAAATTCCGGAAGTCAGTAGGCTTTTCCGTAATGGATGAGGTTCGAGAGAAGGTTAAACGCCTAAACGTGGATTCATCGCTATCGGTCCGCACCGGGCTGATCTACCAAGGAGAACTAGACCCAAAAATACCCGAAGCCGACTATTTCGATCATATAGTGAGATTCGAAGACCTTCTAAAATAGCACCAAGTGAATGGATGACTTCAGGCGCCGCTCTCGAGGAAATCAGGGGGCGGAGCGGACGGTGGGGCGGGTTTCAGGCGGCGTTGGCGGGAGGCGTCGATGTTTTCGAGTTGGGGGTTGGGGATGCGGGTGAAGGCGATGCGCATCGGGGTGTAGCCGGTGGCGCCGTGCGCTCCCCCGAAATACACGGAGTTTTTCCCAAACGTTTGGTTTAGCGTGTCGACCGCGAGGTTGAGCTTGTCGCGGGTTTTTTCTTTTTCGGCTTCGAATAGATCGCCGGTGTGCTGCGTGGACGGGAGCAGGTGATCGAGCAAAATACTGACCCGTAGTGGGGCTAGGTTGGCGAGCGCGCGCGGGCGGCGGGCCCACAAAGTGTTCAACGCCTGAGTGAAGCGGAGCGTGTCCTGCGTTTCGTTGAAACGGAGATCCGCGGACCAATCGGTGTCGTCGCGGTGGCGCACGGACACGCGCAGGCCGCCGGCATAGAGGTGCTCGTGGCGGAGGCGCATGGCGGCTTTTTGCAGGAGGCGGTGCAGGACGGCGAGGGCCGCGGCGGGTTGGCGCTGCTCGGGCGGGAGGACTTGGCTGTGGCCGAGGGTGCTGGTCTTTGGGGCTTCGCGCTCTTGGAGGCCGCCGTGGAGCCAGTCGTGGAAACGGGCGCCTTCGACGCTGCCCCAGATGGCGCGGAGTTGGGCGCTGCTGGCGGCGTAGAGCGCGGCGACGTCGCCAATGCCGGCGGCGCGGAGGCGTTGCTCCATACTTTCACCGATACCAGTGAAGTCGCTAAGTTGGACGTCGCGGGCAATGAGTTTGCTGGGGATATCGGCTTCCTCGAAGAGGACCAAGCCATCGGGTTTCTCCAAATCAGAGGCGAGTTTGGCGAGAAACCAGTTGGGCCCAATGCCGATCGAGCAACGCAGCCACGGGCCGACCTCGCGCACGATGCGCGCGCGGATCTCATCGGCGAGCCGAAGGGCACGGGCGGGGACGGCGAAGTCACCGGTGAGTTCGCATTCGAGCTCGTCAATGGACTGGACTTTTTTCACCGGCACAAGCGTCTCCACGACCTCGCGCAAGCGGTGGTGGTAGTCGATGTAAACCTCCGGGCGGGATTCGACGGCGATCAGGCCAGGGCAAAGGCGGCGGGCTTCGGCGAGGCGGGCGTTGCGTTTGAGTCCGAGTTTTTTGGCTTCGAGGCTGAGGGCGATCACACCGGTGGATTCGGCGAGCAACGGGACGACCGCTACAGGTTGGCCACGTAGTTCCGCTCGCTCCTGTTGTTCGACGGAGGCGAAGTAGGAATTAAAATCGATGGCGAGCGCGCGGAGCACAGCCGGAAGCGTCGGCGCGGAGACGGGGCTGTCAAATAGCGAGGCGCTTGACGCGATCAAACACGTTAAACATCGATGTTAAACATGAAGACGGTGACAATTCGGCAAATGCAGCATGGTTTGACGGCAGTGCTCGAGGGGGTGGCCCGTGGAGAGGAGATCACGATCACGCGGCGGGGGGTGCCCGTCGCGCGCCTTTTGCCGGCGGCGCCTGCTAAAAAAGCGAAGAAACCGGTCTGGCCTGATGCGATGAGTCGGCTTAACGATCGCTTCCGGGATGGAGCCGCAAAAGGAAAACCCGCGAGTGAAATCGTGCGGGAGATGCGGGGCCCAGAGTTATGAGAGTGTATTTCGACACCAGCGTGCTGGTGCAGTGGTACGTCTTGGAGACGGGTTCAGCGGCCGCGGTGGCGTTGCGATCGCGCATCGCCCCGCCCGTGCCGCTGTCGCCGTTTCATCGCCTCGAGCTCAATGCGGCGCTGCGACTTAAAGCGTTTCGCCGGGAACTCAGCAGCCTATCCGCCACGCAAGCGTTAGCAGATTTTGAGGCAGAGGTTGAGTCGGGGGTTTTTGAGCCTGTGGAGTTATCCATGGGGACACTTTGTCGACGGGCAGAGGGTTTGGTGGCTGCTTACTCGGAGCCATTGGGCGTGCGTTCGCTGGATGTGATCCATGTGGCGAGCGCTCTCGAACTGAAGTGCCGCGAATTTGTGACGGCGGATGTGCGCCAGGGCGAACTGGCCGAAGCCTGTCGCTTGAAGGTGATTAAACCCTGAATTCCCCTATGCGCATCGCGGTCATCTCAGACACTCATGACAAATACCCGGAAGACTTGCCGGCGCGTTTAAAAGACGCGGACGAGATTTGGCATCTTGGTGACGTGTGCGAGCCGGAGACGCTCGTGGAATTTAGACGACTCGGCAAACCCCTGCATATTGTACTGGGTAATAACGAGTGGGAAGCGCTTTGGCCGATGGAGTTGACGCTCATGCGCGAAGGCGTGCGTTTTTTCCTGACCCATATCTCGCCCAAACAACCGCCCGAAGGCGTGGATGTGGTGTTGCATGGGCACACGCACGTGCCGCGCGATGAGGTGGCGCACGGCGTGCGTTGGCTAAATCCCGGCTGCATCACGCGGCCCAATCGCGGGGCGCCGGCGAGCTTCGCGTGGCTCACGGTAAAAAAAGGCCAACCACTTAAATGGGAGCTGGAGTTATTATGAGCACCGAATTTTTCGCTACAAACACACTGGCGCCGCGCGCGTGAATGGTTTTGCTCAAACTCATCACGTGAGCACCCACGGGCAACAACAGGATCTTTTCGGGCTTTTCGCGCCGACGGCGGGAGTCCATCGCGCGCCTCCGGCGGCAGTGGGGGTTACGACGGGCTTGGCGACGGCCGGTGAATTTGTGCCACTCCCAGAGACGTCGCCGGAACTGCCGGAGATCGTTTTTGAACGCAGCCTGAAGGCGCGCAACTACCGGCTCACGCTGCGGCGCGACGGCGTCGCGGTAGCTACGATCCCGGCGCGCGGTTCGCAGCGCGAGGCGGAGCGCTTCGTCGCGCAGCAAGGTGAATGGCTTGAGCGCGCGCGCGCGCGGCAACGTCATCGCCCTCGGGCCGCGGAAGTTTGGCCGCTCGGTGCGCGTGTGCTTTGGCGCGGCGAATTAGCGGAATTACGCGTCGCCGCGACGGGCGAAAAACCGCAAGTGTGCCTGGCGGCCGATGTGTTTCGCGTGCCGCGGCTCGAAGGGGATTTGCGCCCTACGCTCGAGGCCCAGTTTGCGCGACGAGCGAAGATCGAACTACCGGCGCGCGCGTGGGAACTCGCGGCGACGGTCGGCGTGGAAGTGAAGCAAGTCACGGTGCGCAACCAGCGTTCACGCTGGGGTTCGTGCTCAGCGACCGGAACGATCTCGCTTAACTGGCGGCTCGTGCAGACGCCGGACAGCGTGCGCGATTATATCGTTTACCACGAACTCATGCACCTGCGGGAGATGAATCACTCCGAGCGTTTTTGGGCGCGCGTCGAGGAAGTCTGTCCGCCGTGGCGCGAGGCGGAACTCTGGCTCAAGCGCAACGGCTCGCTCGTGGGTTTGTGAGCGCAAGGAGCCGCTTGGCTCCGCGCTGCACCACCTCGGGTGCTCAGCGGTAGTCGAGGAGCTCAACCTCGAAGATGAGCGTGGCCTTGGGCGGGATCTTGGGTGGTTTCCCTTTTTCGCCGTAAGCGAGCCAGTACGGAATGATGAGCGTGCGCTTCTCGCCTTTGCGCATAGCCAGAAAGGCTTCATCCCAGCCGGCGATGACCGTGCCCAGGCCGAGCCGGAAAGTGAAAGGCACGCCGCGTTTGTAAGAACTATCGAAGGGCGTGCCGTCCAGGAGGCGGCCGTCGTAGTGGACGATGACTTCGCCACCGAGGCGCGGGCCGGCGTTGCCGGTGCCGGGAGCGCGCTCGATGTAGCGCAGGCCGGAAGGGAGTTTTTTGGCGGTGCCGTAGGTCTGCGCGAGGAGCATCGCGTCCTCGGTGCTAAATTGCGGGGTGCTCGCGGCGAGGGCGGCGCGCATGTTGGCGTTGATCGGGCGGCCGGGATTTTTGCGCGCGAGCAGGCCAGAGCGCACGACGAAGGCGATCGTGATGAGCACGACACCCAGCAGACCGAGATAGAAAATGCTGCGGAGCGGAGAAGATTTGGCGGGCATGAAAGGAGGTATGAGCGGATAACGCCGAGGAATTTTAAAATGGCAAACTCGCCGGCGCGGTAGGTGGCGGGAGCGCGATTATTTTTTGGTTAACAGATCGAGGGCGGCGGCGGTGAGCGCGGTAACGCCGGTCTTGATTGCGGGCTCGGGTAACGGTGCGAATTTGCTCGAATGGAGCGAAGGCAACGGGGCGCCGGTGCGTTGGCTCTCGGCGAATTTCACGGGATCGACCGCGCCGACGCGGAACATGCAGATCGGTACTTTTTCCGCGGTGCGGCCGAATTGGCCAAAATCTTCGCCGCCCATCTCGGGATCGATGCCGACGACGCGTTCGGCGCCGAGCCACGGCGTGAGCACGTTGCGCACGCGCCGCGTGAGGGCGGGGTCGTTGTAGGAGGCGGGGGTGAATTCGCCTTCGAGAATTTCGACGATGGGCATGCGGTCTTCGGCGAGGCCGGCGGCGATGGCTTCGCCCCGGCAGATGCGTTTCACCGCTTCGATCGTGTGGCGGCGGACGGTTTCGGAGTAGGAACGCAGCGTGAGCGAGAGTTTCACCTCGTCGGGGATAATGTTGGATTTGGTGCCACCGTGAATGGAGCCGACGGTGACGACGGCCGGATCAAGCGGGCGCGTCTCACGGCTGACGATCGTCTGGAGCGTCGTAACGATACGGGCGGCGAGGACGATCGGGTCTTTGGTGGCGTGCGGGTAAGCGCCGTGGCCGCCCGCGCCGCGCACGGTGATTTCGGCGGTATCGACGTTGGCCCAGTTGAAACCCTCGAGGATGCCGATGGTGCCGGCGGGTAGCGTTGCGCTGTCGTGGACGGCGAGGGCGAAGTCTGGTTTAGGAAATTTTTGGTAGAGGCCTGCTTTGAGCATGGCACGGGCGCCGATGCCGCGTTCTTCGGCGGGTTGGCCGACGAAGACGAGGGTGCCCGACCAACGGTCGCGGTGGGCGGCGAGTTGGCGTGCCGTGCCGGCGAAGATCGTCATGTGCAGATCGTGGCCGCAGGCGTGCATGGTGGGGACCTCCTGCCCGGTGAGATCGGTGACGCGCGTCTTGCTGGCGTAGGGGACGCCGGTTTCTTCAAGCAGGGGCAGGCCGTCGAGATCGGCGCGCACGAGCAAAGTGGGGCCGGGGCCGTTCTTGAGGACGCCGACGATGCCGTGACCGCCAAATTTTTCAGTGACTTCGAAACCGACGGCACGGAGTTCGGCGGCGAGTTTGGCGGCGGTTTTTTCCTCCATGAGCGAGAGCTCAGGGTGGGCGTGGAGGTCCGAGTACAGGGCGAGGAGCGAGGGATAATCGGCGGCGAGTTTTTGGGCGACGACGGCAGGGGTGGTGCCATCGGCGGCTCGGAGTGGTACAGCGAGCGCGACGAGGAACGAAAGGGCGTGGAGGGGAAGTAGTTTCATAAATCTTCTAAGGATAGAGAAGGCAGATCCATGGAATGATGCACGATGCGATCGATGCACACGATTCCAGCGGTGTAGCGGTAGAGAATAAGATAACCGTCGCTGTTAAGGCAGCGGAGGTGAGCTTGGAGTTCACGATGGCGATGACCGGTCAGAGGATGGCGTCGCAGGTGCTCAATTTTGGCGTGAAAGCGGCTAAGCACCTCGGAGGCTTGGCGAGGGCTATCGACGGCGATGAATCCCCAGATATTTTCTAGGTCCGTGCGACTGCGGTGCGAGTAGCGCAGCCGGGGCATGATTTAGGCGCTTGATTTCAAGCGGGAACGCGTGCGCCGTTTGATGTTTTCAAAAAAAGTCCGATGGGCCGCAGCAGATTTAATTTCAGAAAAACGACCCTCGGCATGATCGCGTATGCCCTCGGCAACCGCGGCGCGCAGCCGGTTGAGTTGTTCTTTGCGCACCGCTCCATCTTGCGCGAGGTCTACAAGCAAGTCAGCGCGATCGGCGATCGGGAGCTTGTGAACTGCAGCTTTGATAGCGGCGACGGAGGGCATCTGCGGTAGATTTGGTGGTTAAGGGCGCTAATGACAAACGTGTTTTGACCTAGCTTTTATTCGTTCACGAAACAGCCGGAGTCCACGCATTTTACCTCGTAACGGGCGGCGAGGGTGACGCTCTTACTGCTCCAGCTCCGACCTCCTCGCCTCACCCGGGCGTTCACATTTCCATTTTGCCGAAGTGGAGCTAATAATACTCGCCCCCCGTCCAATCCGCATCGACCTCAATTATTTAAACGCCTTCCCCTAATTCGCAAATTTCCGCACCCTCCAAAAAATAGGGACTCGCCGGAAATCCTCGCGGATTTATCTTTCGGCTTAGAATCGCAGCAGCGAAAGCATGAGGGATTGAAAATTTGGGAGTGCCACATTCAGGGTTTGGTTTCGAGTTTAGTGATGATGGCGTCGAGTAAGGCGTCGGTTTGGAGTTTGAGCTGTTGGGCGGGCGGGGGCGGCGTCGCGGGTGGGGCGGATTTTTTTTGAGCGGCGTAGGCTTGGTCGCCGGCGGTTTGGGCGGCGGCGAGGAAGGCATCTTTCGCGGCGTGGAAGGCGCCGTCGTCCCCGAGATCAGCCGCGGTGGCGGGGCGGCCGAGGAAGGCCGAGGTGGAGGCATCGCCGATCCAGACGCGCCA
>CAMDRP010000034.1 GCA_945906965.1 Opitutus sp. GAS368
ATCATGACGCAGGTTCGCCCCGTTTGGACGCCAGGCATCGGATGGGTCGGCGAAAATGCCGCGCCTTTCTGGATGATCTGCTCGTCGAGGTACCACGTCAGGCCGCCGTCCATTGAAGCGCTGTAGAACACGACCCACTGTTTCATCCCCTCGAGCGGATCGTCCGTTGGCAGCACTCCCTCTATACGAAAACGCAGGAACCGGCCGGTGTGCGGATCGACACAGGCGCTCCGCAGCATTCGGCGCAATTTTCCCTGCGGCCGCGACTCCTCTGTGCGGATTTCCTCGCCCGCAGTCCAAGTGCGCCCGTTGTTTGTCGAATGCCGGGAAAACGCGACATCCGTTGTGTCGGAGCGCGACATCAACTCGTGCATCGAGATCAGTTGCGTACCGGTCGGGCGCGTATAGTAGGTGTTGGCCAGTACGGCAGTGCCGGGCTTGGGCGACGCTAGAAATAATTCACGCCTGATTTCCCTGATTTTTTGATCTGTCTGGAGTTTTTCTTCGCCGGAAAACAGCAGCGTACCCACCAAGGCGGAGGAAAATATCACAAGGTAAAGATTGGTGCGGCGGTTGGTACTCAACTTATTTTTAATATGTAAGGTAGCCCGACGACCGATACAGCCACTTGCGATCGAGTCTGGCCATCCCTATCGACTCGTAAGCTCCAGACTGTCTCACAACCTGGTCCAGTTTTCGGGACCCGCTCAGGTTTCGCCCTTCACCAAATCGAGCATGTCCTCAACCATCCACGCCGGAGTGAACACTTCCCCATGGTCAGCGACTCGTTGCTTCGATTTGACGAGGCTCATTGGCTGAGGTTCTGGAAGCCAAAATCGTACTGAACAGGGTGATCCAATATCCGTGAACGCATTCTAAGCGTTTCGCTGACGAGGTCCTTTTCTGGGGCGGTAACTCTAGGCATAGAAAAATCTATCTCGGCGGTGAGAGGCTGGAGGCCGCGCCGCGTGACTGCGTCGTAAGGCCATCGCTTTAGATCACTATCTTTAGTGGGGTGTAAAGCGAGCGCTATCAATAGTCGGGTGTTTGTACTTTGGCACTGCCGCTACCTTCAGTTGTGGCAAATGAAACTGCGAAAAGACTGCTTGCTCGGGTGAAAGCGCTCAGGGAGGCGCTTGGACTCAGCCAAGAGGCGTTTGCTGAAAAAGCCGGACTAGGCTACAAATACTACCAGCATGTTGAATCCGGACGCCGCCGCGATATACGGCTTTCGACAATCGAAAAACTCGCGAAGGCCTGCGGATTGGAGCTTTGGAAATTACTAAATTTCGATGAGGCAGCGAAGGAAAAGATACTGGACTCACGGGAAGCACCATCAGCCGAAACCAAGAATGGCCGCAGCAAAAACAAATCGCCGGTGAATAAAATAATCAAAGGGCGCGCTAAGTCTTCGGCTAGTAATCCAGATCACGAGGCCTCATCGTGAATCAAAACCTAACGATCCAAGCTACAATCGGAGTTCTGTACCTTTTGTCCCTGCTCGATGGGTAGGCGAGTATGGGTGGGTGGTCCTAAGGAATCTTTTCGGCCAAATGTGGGAGATGGGTTAAGCGACCTCGCGCAAGAAAACCCAGATGGTTTTTTTAACGAACTTGATAAAGGCATGGAGTCTCTCACATGAAAAATCTTGGCCAAGAAACTAGAAGTCAGCCACCAAGGCCTACATGTTTGGCGGCAGCTCGAAAACGCGCCCGAGACCGCCGATCTTGATCCGTGGCTGCCTGAGAAGATTTTATAAACACTTGCTCCTTGACTCCAAGCGGTCCGGATGTCAGGCCGCTCATGCCCCCCCCCCCCACGCGCGCTTCTAGCAGGGGTGCATGCTGTGCCCCGGAAATACACCCGCTCAACTCATCTACCTCATGACGACGATCCGTAGAGCGAATACCCTGACCTCGCCCCTCCTCCGACTGGCCGCACGCTGGCTGTGCCTCGGCGCAGCCCTTTGCCTCGCCAGCCTGCTGCACGCCGCTGAGCCCGCCAAGAAACCGTTCGATGTGCCCGCGGGTGCCGCCGAGGGCGCGCTGAAGAAATTCTCCGAACAGTCCGGCGTCCGTGTCGTGTTTCCCACCGACGGGGTGAGCGGCATCCGCACCAATGCGGTGCAGGGCGAGTTCGTCGCATCCGACGCGCTTACCCGCATGCTCGACGGCACCAACCTCGTGGCCGTGCGCGATCCCAAGACCGGCGCGCTCGCCGTCAACCGGGCCGCGAGCCCAAAAACCGTCCGGGCGACGCCGACCGCGCCCAGCGTCCGCCCAAGTCAGGCTGAAAGAACCCCGGTGTTGGCTGCGGTCCCTACGCAGACAACCGCGGCGACCCCGTTGCAGGCCGTCAAGATGGAGGGATTTGAGGTGCTCGGCTCGCGCATCCGCCAGACGGATGTCGAAGGGCCGTCGCCGGTGCTAGTCTTTGACCAGAAGTATCTGCTGACGTCGGGTCTGGCCACGACCGAGGAGTTTCTGCGCACGTTGCCGCAGAATTTTACCGGCGCCTCCGCCGGCCGGGCCGGCGCGGTCAACGACGAAAACCCCCTGCTCTTCGCCCGCAATGCCGGCCAGTCGGGCGTCAGTCTGCGGGGCCTCGGCTCCAATTCCACCTTGGTGTTGATCAACGGCCGCCGGGCGCCGCTTTCCGGGCGCGGCAACAACGGCACGACGCCGCCGCAGGGCTTCTTCGACATCAACACCGTCCCTCTCGGCATGATCGAGCGCATCGAGGTGCTCACCGACGGCGCGTCCGCGATTTACGGCACGGATGCGGTCGGCGGGGTGGTGAACATCATCCTCAAGCAGGCCTATAACGCGACCGAGGTGCGCTACCGCGTGGGTGGCACCTACCACGGCGGCGGTTTCGAGCGCGGTGCCACGCTGACCCACGGCATCACTAAGGATCACTGGAAACTCACCGCGGTCATCGACTGGTTCAATCGCGAGCCGCTCTGGGCCAGCCAGCGCTGGTTCTCCAAATCTGGAAACCACACTCCCCGCGGGGGCGATGATTTTCGCAGCACCATCGGCTATCCCGCGACCATTTTCGCCCTGCCCGGCCAGACCCTGCGCGGCCTCACCAACCCCAACGGCACCCCGGCCACCCAGGCTCTCGTGCCGTCCGGTCAGGACGGCCGCAGTCTCAAGATCTCCGACTTTGCGGCCACGGCGGGACAGCGCGCCTACTATAACCAAGCCAATCTCTACTCCATCATTACACCTACCGAACGGTGGGGCCTTACGTTGAACGCGGAATATACCCTGACGAAGGGACTGACGTTGTTCTCCGAATTCGCGCATACCAAAAACTACACGGACACCCGCGCCAACCCGATCGGGACCAATAATCCCAATGGCTCCGCTACGCTGCCCCGCATCCCGGCCACCAACCCGTTCAATCCTTTCGGCCAGGATTTGGGCTACGCCCTTTCAAACGATGAGCTGGGCCCCCGCCTTCTTCTAACCGAAACCAAGTCGTTGCGTGCCCTCGTGGGCGCCCGAGCCGAATTGCCGCGCGGCTGGCAGGGCGAGGTGTCGGCCATGTATTACGGACAGAGGTTGCACGCCCTCAACGGCGGGCTGCCTAGCAACGCCGCCTTCATCGCCGCATTGAACCAGACGGATCCAACAAAGGCGCTCAACGTGTTCGGTGATTTCTACGCCAAGGGACCCTCGAACCCGCCCGGCCTCTACGAGAGCCTCGTGAACACCACGATCGAAAACTCCGACTCTGACGTCTACACGACGGAAGGCACCGCGCGTGGTTCGCTTTGGCGGCTTCCGGCCGGCGACATCCAGCTGGCGGTCGGCGGCGAGTGGACCCAGCAGGACCGCCTGCGCACCACGAATTTTCCCACGACCACCCTGCCGGCGCGCAGCCGCGAGGTGCGCAACAACTACGCCGCCTACGCGGAGGCATCGGTGCCGGTGTTTGGCAAGGACAACGCGAAACGACTGCTCCACCGCCTCGACCTCCAAATCGCCGCGCGCTACGAAAACATCCAGGGCGCGGGCCAGACCGCGGATCCGCGCATCGCGCTGCGCTGGCAGCCCGTGAAGGCCCTGCTGCTGCGCGCCTCCTATGGCACCGGCTACCGCGCGCCTGCCCTGACCGAGCTCGAGCGTCCGGAGTCCTTTCAAAATCAGACTCTCATCGACCGGCTTCGCAACAATGAGAGATATCTCATGCTGGTGACCTCGGGATCGGATCCGAATCTAGAGCCTGAGATTTCCAAGACCTACAACTACGGTGCGATTCTCAATGTCCCTGGAATCACCGGACTGAGTATCGGGGTGGACTACTACAGGAAGGATGTGCGCAACCTCTCGACCAGCATTCTGCCGCAGACCCTGCTCGATTTTGAAAGCAGCTTCGCCGACCGCATCATTCGGACTGCATCCACGGGGCCCGTGCCGGGCCTCGTCACTCTGATCGACGCGCGCTTTGTCAACTTCGGCCTCGTGGTCACCGAGGGCTTTGACTACAGCATCAACTACCAGCGCAGCACGGCCAACTGGGGCCGGTTCACCTGGCGTGCTTCCGCCACCTACCTCGCTTCCTACAAGATCGCGTTCAACCCCGGCGATCCACTGATTGAGCGCAAGGGCACGTTTGGTTTCCCGCAGGACCTCAAGGGCAACACCTCGGTGGTCTGGAGCCGGGGCAACCTCGGGGCCTCGCTGGCCTGTTACTACAATGGCGCGTTCGACCGCAACGGCCGCCGCGTCGCCTCCTTCACGACGATCGACGTGGGGGGCTCCTATGAATGGCCCCAGCGCCACCTGCGTTTCCAAGGGGGCCTCGGCAACGTGTTCGACCGCGCCCCGCCCTTCGCCAACACCGTTTGGGGCTACGATGGCGGCTTCCACAGCGCCAAGCAGCGCACCTACAACACCAGCGTCACCTACACGTTTTGACGCGGCCCGCCTTCCTGATGAGAATTCCATGCTTCCTCACCCGCGGCGCGACCGTTGTCGCGGCGGCGCTCGCATCCGCGCAGGCCGCTGAGTCGCTCACCGCCCGGCTCACGACCGATCCCACGATCCTCTCCGAGGCCGGCGAACTGTGGGGCCGGCTGCCTTTTTTCAACGATCCGGTCGCGCTCACGTCCAAACCGCCCGCGGTCGTGACGAAGGCGCCCGTCGCCCAGGGCACGCTGCTGTTTGGGGCGATCAAGCTCGGCAACGGTCCTCGCAGCGTCCACCTGCTCGCGATTGACCAGCCCGCCTCCGTGACGGCCGACAATTGTTTTCTCTACGTCGACGCCAACCAGAACGGCGACCTGACTGACGACGGCGACGGCAAATGGCCCAAGGCCAGGCTGCAGGGTGTCAGGGACAAGGCCTACACTTCGTTTCAGGCCTTCCCAGTGCTGCGCGCTTCGTATGGTTCGCCCGCCGGGGAAACCGCCCACGCGGCTTACAGCGTGATGCTCAACTACACGATCATGCGCCGCGAAGACGGTCACGTGCTCATTTACCGCCGTACGACCGCGCGCGTCGGCGAGGTCTCCGTCGCCGGCAAGGCCGTGCGCCTGGCCTTGATCGAAAACGACAACGATGCGCTCTTTGACCAGATCGCTCCAGCCGGCGACGCGCCCCGGCCGCTCTGGCTTATGGCGGATGTCGATGGCGACAACAAGTTCGACTCATACGCCGAACGTTTCGACGCCAGGCTCCCGCTCGCCCTCGGCGGCACCACCTACGAGCTGGCCATCGCGAGCGACGGCGCGAGCCTCACCTTCACTCCTACGACCAAGGTGCCGCAAACCCCGGGCCAGCGCCCGGCCCCGCGCCCCGCGACGCCGCGGCTGCCCTTGCTCGCCACCGGCGGCCTAGCCCCCGACTTTACGGCGCTCCGGCCCGATGGCAGCACGATGAAGCTCTCCGACCTGCGTGGTCGCGTGGTCGTCTTAGATTTTTGGGCCACCTGGTGCGGGCCTTGCAAGGCGTCGATGCCCGCCCTCGACCAGCTTTACCGAGAGACCAAGGATCAAGGCGTAGTCGTCTTCGGCGTGTGCGTGTCGGACAAGAAGAGCGCCTTCGATGCGTGGCAGGCCAAGCCTGGCGTCGCCACCAGCTATCCACTCGCCTTTGACCCCACCGGCGCCACCGCGGAGAACGGCGGGAGCAGCGTCGCCGAAAGCCTCGCCCGGAAGCACTACAACGTCAGCGGCATTCCGACCTTTTATGTACTCGATCGCGAAGGCCGGATCGCCGCCCGCTACGTTGGCAATACCGACGAGAGCAAACAGGGCCTGCGGGACGCACTCTTGAAGTTGGGGATCAAACTGTGAGAAGCTGGGCGACGATCAACTCATGTCCGGCGGCAGATTACGCCTCGAGCAACGATTCTAATTCATGAACCTCAAATTCGTTCTCTCGTTTTTTCTCGGCGCGCTCGGCGCTCTCGCCGCCGATCGTGTCGGCACGCCGATCTCGGCCGAGTTGACCGTAGATCCGAAGATTCTGGCCGAGGGCCACGAACTCTGGGGCCAGCTCCAGCCGGTGAACGACCCGGTCAGGCTCTCGCCCGAGCGCCCCGCCGCCATCACGAAGGAGCCGATCTATGCCGGCACGCCCCGCTACGGCTCGATCAAGCTGGGCAACGGCCCGCGCAATGCGTTCCTCCTCGTCGTCGTTCAGGAGCCCGCCGGGCAGTTCGCCAAGCGCCGGCTCTACCTCGACGCCAACCAGAACGGCGACCTGACTGACGACGGCGAAGGGAAGTGGCCTGACCTGTTTCCCGGCGAGGACGGCTATGCGGCGTCGCGCAGTTTCGTGACGCTGCGCGTGGCGTGGGCCGCGGCGGAAAACCAGACGACCTCCGCCGACTATGGTGTGGCGTTTTTCTACAACGCGCCGCCGGCCGACCGGCAGGCGTATGCGCTTATGTTCACGCGTACCAGCGCGCGCGTGGGCAAACTGGCGCTCGCCGGCGGGCCCGCGCGCGTCGCGCTCATCGACAACGACAACGACGCGCTCTTCGACAAGGCGCTCGACGATCAGGGCCGCGCCCTCCGGGGCCGCGCGACCGCCCGGCCGCTGAGCCTGTTTATCGATTTGAACCACGACGACAGCTTTGGCCGCGGCGAGCGCTTCGACGCCCGCGGGCCCATCGCCCTCGATGGCGCCGCCTACGAAATCGCGGCGTCGGTTGACGGCGCGCGGCTCAGTTTTACGCCCACCGACCGCGTGCCGCAGCAGATCCGCGCCGTCGTGCCGACGCGACCGCCCGCCGCGCCACGGCCCGTGCTCGCCGCCGGGGAAGTGGCGCCGGATTTCACCGCGCTCACCTCCGACCACCAGCCGGTGAAGCTCTCCGATTATCGCGGCCAGCTGGTGCTCGTCGATTTCTGGGCCACGTGGTGCGGCCCGTGCAAGGCGTCGATGCCGCACGTCGAGGCGCTCCACCAGCAGTTCCGGGATCGCGGACTCGTCGTGCTCGGCGTCTGCGTGTGGGACGACCGCGCGAAGTTCGACGAGTGGAAACTGTTTCCGGAAGTCACCACCACCTACCTCAAGCTCTTCGACCCCGCGGCGCGCAACAACGGGAAGAGCATCGCGGCCGGCTACAAGGTGTCCGGCATCCCAAGTTTCTTTCTGATCGGCCGCGACGGCAAAATCCTCCTCGGCGCCGTCGGCAACTCCGACGCCACGAAACAACAGCTCGACGAAGCCCTCGCCGCCGCCGGGCTGAAGCTGTGAATTCATTTCCGTCCGCCAACGTCCAATCCCCCCAATGATCAATCCCTCCCCCCGCTCCTTCGCCCGTGCGCTCCTGTTGCTCGCGGTCGCCTCCGGCCTCGCCCTGCGCGCCCAGGAAATCTCCGTCCCGCTCAAGCTCGACACGACCATCCTCACCCAGGAGGGCTCGCTCTGGGGCCAGCTCACGTTCTTCAACGACGACATTCCGATGGCCAAGGAGCGTCCGGCTGCGGTCAAAAAAGAGCCCGTCTACCACGGCACGCCCGAATATGGCCAAATCAAGTTGGGCAACGGCCCGAAGAGCGTGACGCTCGTCGTGTTCGACCGGCCGAATCCTCCCATCGATTGGAATCTCAGCCGCATTTACGTCGACGTGAACCAAAACGGCGACCTGACCGACGACGGCGACGGCAAGTGGCCGAGCGTCCAGGCCCGCGGCGCTGCCGTGCGCCTCGGCACGCTATTTCCCCTGCTGCACGCCTCGTGGGGCACGCCGGAAAAGGAAACCGCGTCCGCCGACTACTCCGTGATGCTTGTTTCCGTCGGCATGCCGAACAAGGGACAGATCGTGAGCTACCGACGCAGCAGCGGCCGCACCGGCACGCTGCCCATGGCCGGGCGCGAGGTGCGGGTCGTCCTGATCGAAAACGACAACGATGCGCTCTTCAACAAGGCGCTCGACGACGACAACCGCCTCACCGGTCCCGGCAAAGTCGAGCGCCCGCTGTGGCTGCTCGCCGATCTCGATGGCGACGGCATCTTCGGCAAGACGGAGACCTTCGATGCGCGCAAGCCGTTCGCGCTCGGCGGGGTGATCTACGAGGCGCGGGCCGCGCTGGATGGCTCCAAGCTCACGCTCGTGCCGACCACGCGGGCCGCGCAGCGGGCCGGCGTGCCAGTGCCCCGGCCGTTCGTCGGCCTCGCGCCGGGCACGGTGGCACCCGACTTCACCGCGCTGCAGGCCGACGGTACGCCGATGAAGCTCTCCGACCTGCGCGGCAAGATTGTCGTGCTCGATTTTTGGGCCACCTGGTGCGGCCCGTGCGTCCGCTCGATGCCCACGCTCGACAAACTCTACACCAAGCTGAAGGATCAGGGCCTGACCGTGCTCGGCCTGTGCGTGTCCGATGACCGCATGGCCTTCGACCAGTGGATGGTCACGCCCAAGGTGAAGACCAGCTACCCGAAGGTCTTCGATCCGAACGGGGTGAAGACGAACCGCGATAACGCCGCGCAGCGGGCCCTGGGTCTGGGTGTGCCGTACAAGGTCAACGGCATCCCCACAATGTATGTCCTCGATCGCGAAGGCAAAATCGTCGACGGCATCATGGGCTTTGGCGGCGACGAGGACGATCGCCTCGCCAAGCTCCTCACCAAGGCCGGCCTGAAACTGTGAGCCGCCGCGATGCTGGCCGACTATGCGAGCCTCCAGCCCTACAACGTGCACGCATGCCCGACGAACATCCTGATCGATGCGAGCGGGAAGATCGTCTACCGAGCCGCCGGCTGGAACGAAGCCGCGTTGCGCGTCGCCCTCGCGCAACTGGGCATCAAGTGAAGCCACGGGTATTTTTTCCCTACACACCATGCAAATCATGCCCTATCCTTCGCGGGCCCGGCCTGCTCTCGCTGCGGCGATTTTCCTCGCTGCGGCTTCTCTCGCGTTCTCCCAAGTCGCCCCGGTAAAGCCGACGGCTACCCCAGCCACGACTGAGCCCAAGGACAAAAGCACCGTTCAACTCGAAAAATTCCAAGTCACCGAAAGCAAGGTCGACGGCCTCAATAACAAATCTATTTTTCGCACCGACGAGCAGGCTCCGCTGCCGTTCAACGTCATCAGCGGCCTCGAGATCGAGCGGATGGGCGCGACGAACATTCAGGAGGTTTTCCGCAATATTCCGCAGATCACCAACTATGGATTCTCGACCCAAGCCAATGCGAACATGGCCAACGTCACCGGCGGCGACACGCTCTCCAACGATAGCGCCGGCCTCCGCGGTTTCGCCAACAGCCAGACCGTCGTTCTCGTCAACGGCCGCCGCATCAACGGCGTGCTCGCGCTCAACAATATTGCCACTTTCGCGGCCGATATCAGCAAGATTCCGATCGCGATGATCGACCGGATCGAGATCCTGCCCGCCTCCGCCGGCGCCATCTACGGCGGCGGCGCGATCGGCGGCGCGATCAACGTCATCCTAAAAAAGAGCTACAATCTAAAGGAGTTCACCACCTACTTCGGCTCATCTACGCAAGGCGGCGGCACGGAGTATCGCCTCTCCTTCGTGCAGGGGCAGACATTTAATAAGGGCAAGGATCAACTTACTGTCACGCTCGACTACAGCCACCGTGAAGCCATCAAGGGCTACCAACGCAACTACTACAAACGCGCCCTGGCGAAATACCCCGCCAACACCCCGCTCAAGACGGCCACCGGGGTCAGCGCCTACGAGGCCTACATCATCCCGAGCTTTGCGAGTTCCCCGGGTACGTTGATCGCCTCCGCACTACCCACGGCCGCCTCCGGCACGCAGTTGAACATCCCAGGCAACACGACGGCGCGCTGGGCTGGCGTGCCGCTCGGATTGACTGACGCGCAGGCGCAGGCGCTCACGCCGGCCTCGTTCACCGCCACCGCCGGCATCGCCAACGGCGTCGGCGGCAAGCCCCGCTTCGGCAACTTGAATCTTTACACTCCAAACGAGACCTACGCTTGGAACGTCGACTACGAACATATTTTTAAACCGGACCGGCTCTCCCTGTTTTTCCAGTTCAGCGGCAGCTCCGCGCGGCTCCGCCAATCCTATCCCCAATTCCTGAGCATCGCGCTTTCGGCCACCCACCCGCTCAATCCCTTTCGCACCGGCGTGACGCCCGGTTTCGTCGGCGTGCCCGTCACGTACCGGTTCGATAATCCGGACATTCCCCTCGCCTCCACGACCCAAGAACGCGACGACGCCCGCACCGTGCTTGGGCTGAAAGGAAAAATCGGCACTCGTTGGGAATGGACCCTCAGTGGCGCCGGCCAATACACGCGCACCTACGTCTCCGGTAAATCGCCCGACAATTACCTCTCGACCATCATGACGCGCGCGGGCCCGACCGATCCCGGCTATCTGGGCACCGCCGTTGTCACCGGCGGCCCCATCGCGCCGACGACCTCAATTTCGTATCGCTGGACGAACGTTTATAATCCCTTCATCGATCACAACCAGTCTCCGATCTCGGCTGCGACTGTCGCGAAATATTTCTTCGCCGACCGCCTTGCCACCAACTACGAACGGTCCGTCAATCTCGAAGGTCGCGTCGTCGGCACTGCCGTCGAGCTGCCGGCCGGCCCTCTTTTGGTTTCACCCGGCTTCGACCTTCAGTTCATCGACGAGGAGGTCAACCAGTTCGGCTTTTTCGCTCCCGGCCTCACCGACCCCGCCATTTACGGACAGCTCGCTTCAAACAACGGTTTCCAGAACCAGAAGGCACCCGCCTCGCTCACCAACAAGGCCTTTTACTTCGAGACGACCGTGCCTGTCATCGGCAAAAGCTTTCGACCGGTGCCGCTTCACTCGCTCGAATTGGGCGCCAGCGCTCGCTCCGACCGCCCCAACCATGCTCGGGCCGCTGATACCAGCACCCTTTCCGCTTCGCTGGGTTTGACGCGCGACATCGCTTTCCGCACGTCCCTCACCGAGGGTTACTCGCTGCTCTCCGCCTCCAACTACGCCCCGCCCACGACCATTTTCAATGTCACGAACTCGGTCATCGATCCCCTCCGCGGCAACAACACGCAGACCATTGTCATTCCCACCCAAATCTCCGGCGGGAATCCCGCCCTCAAAGCCCAGTCCGGCGGTTCGAAGAACCTCGGCGTGATTCTCACGCCGAGGTTTCTGCCGGGCCTGTCGTGGCAAATCGACTACTGGCGGATCAAACAGTTTAACACCAACGCCGTGCCCACTCTCGCCGGCATCCTCCAGACCCCCGCAAACTACCCGGATCGCCTCGTGCGCGGATCGCTATCAGCCGAAGATCGGGCGCTGGGCTACACCGGCGGGCCGATCCTAAGCGTCAATCTCACCCGCATCAACATCGCCCAAGCCAACACCGACGGCTTCGACTCGCGGCTCAGCTACCGCCTCAAGCTGCCGCAGCCCGAATGGGGCGATTTGGATCTCACCACCAACACTACGTTCACCAATTCCTATCGCACCCAAGCCCTGCCGAACGGGCCCAAGCTCAACACCGTGGGCGCCGCGAGCGGCAACAATCCGCTCAAATGGAAAGGCTACGCCCAACTCACGTGGTTGCGTGGCAATTGGAATATCGGAACCCAAGCAAACTACACCGACAAATTCAAGAACGGCACCACCACCGCTTCCGTGCTTTTCCCGACCGCCACCGGCGTCGACGGTGCCTACATCCCATCCTCGGTCACCTTCAACCTCAATCTTGGCTACAACATTCCGTTCAAGGCCGATTCCGGCGGCTGGCGCAATTGGGTCACGGGCACACGGTGGACCCTCGGCGTGCTCAACGTCTTCGACCGCGAACCGCCGTTGGTCTCCGACGGCACGAGCTTCTACAGCCGTTACGCTGACCCCCGCCAACGCTACCTCTACATGCAGATGAAGAAGAGCCTATAGACAGCAGCACGGGCTACCGCTGGATTCAACTCTACCTATCTTACAGTGCGCACCGAGAAACCTCCGTCCCTTTGTGACCTCCTCTCTGTCTAGGTGATCACTATGATAAGAACCCTATTATGAAAAACCTCACCCTCACCGCCGCGTTGCTGTGCGCGACCTCGTCTGCCTTCGCTCAGATTCCCGCCGCCACTCCGGCCGCTCCAGCCCCGCCGCCGAAACGCGAAGCCGGCTTCAAGGCGGGCGATATGGCTCCGCCGCTCCGCGTCGGCGAGTGGGTGAAGGGCGCCCCTATTCCACAGCTCGAAAAGGGTAAGGTTTACCTCGTCGAGTTCTGGGCCACGTGGTGCGGCCCGTGCATCGGAAATATCCCGCACTTGAATGCGCTTCAGAAAAAATATGGCAAGGACGGCCTCGTCGTCATCGGCTTCAGCAACCCCGATGTCGCCGCCGGCGAAATCACGGAGCGCAAGGAAAACAACACCCTCGCCATGGTGCGAGAATTTGTCGCCGGCCGCGGCGATCGCATGGATTACCATGTCGCTTACGACACGCCCGACAAGGCCACCCACAAATCGTGGATGAACACGATCGGCGGCATCCCGCATGCGTTCCTTATCGATCGCGCCGGCCGGCTGGCGGTGAACTTCCATCCCTACTACATGGATGACGCGATCCAGCAGGTGCTCGCCGGCACGTGGGACAATACGGAAGGTCACAAGAAGCTCCGCCGCTCCGCTGATCTTTACAGCGACGTGCTCGACACCAGCAGCTACGCGGAATTTCAGGCCAATTATGCCACGATGGAGCGGGAGTTCCCGTTCCTCGCTCATCGAATGCTCGAGGTGAAGTTCGGCAAGGCCCGGCTTGCGCGGGACGAAAAGGAATTCACCGCGACCGCCCACGCCCTGCTCGCCGCCGCCCGCGAAGAGGGCAACTCGGCCGAAATCAGCGCCATTGTCCGCGCGCAACTGCGTCCTCGGGCCGGTTCGCCCCCGCCCGCGCCGCCCCCTGATCCGAGCACCCTCACCTCGGAGCAGCGGCAACGGCGCGACGAGCAAGAAGCCGCGCGGGTCAAGCAGCGGGAGCAGTTCCTTGCCAGTATGACGCCGAAGCAGCGTGAGCGTCAGGCTGCTGCGCCCGTCCGAGCGAAGCAGCGCGAGCAAGAAGAAATGACCGCGCTCAGGCTGCCACTCGAGGTGCTCGCTAAAATGGCCGAGCTCGCGTGCGAGCTCACGCAAAACATCGACCCCGTCGCGCTCTCCGCTCGGGCGGAGGTGGCCTTCGCCCGCGGCGACACGCAGGCGGCGGTCGAAATCCAGACGAAAGCCGCGGCACTTGCCACCGGCTACGTCAAAGCCGCGGAGGAGAAGCGCCTCGCCGAATTCAAGGTCAGAACCGCTGCCCACCGTGAGTGATCCTACCGGACGGAATCAACGTGTGCTCTCACCGATAGACCCGGATCCCGCTCAATGTCGGTTTTAATCCGTGTAAGCCTTGGTCAAATATAATCTCTATTTCGAAATACTCCTCCCATGAAACGCATCCTCCTCCTCCTCGCGTCCCTCGCGGCCGCTTCGTTCACCTCCGCGGCTGAAGCTCCCACTCCCGCGGCCCCGGCCGCCAAAGAAAAATCTCCCTCCGATTTGGCGTGGGACGCCGTCATGGCGCTCTCGCGCCAGAAGCCCATGGACGCCCTGTCGGTCATGAACGGCGCCTTCGATGCGGCGCTCAAGTTTCCGGATACGCCGCGTTCCGCTATGATGGTGTCTGGCCTCGAGGGCCTAGACTATCAGATGAAGGACGATGCGGAAAAGGTGGCCTATCAAGGGGCGCTGGCCGCGCGCATCGCCCAGATGCTCGCCCAAGCCGGCCTACCCGAAGCCCTGAAGGCAGGACTGATGGCGGCCGACTACGCGCAGTTCATGACCGTGCAGAAGCGCGCCGCGAAGCCCGACGTCGCCGCGGTCCGGGCCAAGATCGATGCGTTGGCCATCGCCTACCCTCAGGCGCGTCAGCTCACCTCGGCCGAACTCGCCTTCGGTGACTTGCTCGCCAAGTCCGATCCCGCCGCCGGCGCCGCGCATCTCAAGAAACTTGCTAGCGGCTCAAACGTTGAGTTGGCGAAGCAGGCCGCCGGGCAGTTGCGAGTGACGGAGATGCGCTCGAAGCCCCTTGAGCTCAAGTTCACCGCCGCGGACGGCCGCGAGGTCGACCTAGCCAAGCTGCGCGGCAAGGTAGTGCTGATCGATTTTTGGGCCACCTGGTGCGGTCCGTGTATCGCCGAACTGCCGAACCTCACCCGGGTCTACAACGCCTATCACGACCAAGGTTTTGAGATTGTCGGCATCTCCTTTGAAAATTCGGGTATCATCGACGAAGCGGCGTTGAAGAGTCCTCGCAACGCCGGCAAGTCCGCCGACACCCCTGAGCAGATCGCCGAGAAGAAAACGAAGGCGAAGGAGAAGATGCTGGCATTCACTAAGGAGAAGAACATGCCCTGGCCCCAGCACTTTGACGGCAACTATTGGGAAAACGAGTTTGGCCGCATGTATAACATCCGCGGCATCCCCGCGATGTTCATCCTCGATAAGGAAGGGAAGCTGATCGAAACGAGCGCCCGCGGTGAAAAACTCGAGCCGCTCGTAAAGAAACTGCTCGGCCTTGAGACCTAAGGCGGGCTCGGGCTGTTTGGCGTCCCGGTTGGAGTGTCGAGCACCAAGACCCTTGGCGGGCTCCGGCCGCAAGCCATCGCCCGCGGTTCAGCGCCCGGCCTTGCGGGTAGCTCTGATGTATACGGCGCCGTCAGATGCTTCCCGGCTTCATCGTAGAACGCGGCCTCGAGTTTCGTGACGCCGGCTCGCAGCCGGGTGGAAAATTTCACCGCCAGCACTTCGCCTTGGGCGTTTACTTCATAGTCGCTGATTCCCCTGCTTTCTCGGGCACCTGCTTCCCGGCTTCGAACGAGCCGATTTTCAGGAAAGCGGACGCGACCTGCATCGCCCTGCTCCGCTCGTGGTTGATGCCGTAGTCGTAGCCGCCGGAGTAATAGACGAATTTCCTCAGCTTTTCCGGAACGGGAACAGTCCCCCGAATTGGCGATCCCGCCTCCACCGGACTTTAAAATTGGCGGTGCCCTCCGAAAATAAAGAAGCCCAACAACTCATAAGTTGTTGGGCTAAAGTGGCTGCCCGGGTAGGGGTCGAACCTACGACCAAGTGATTAACAGTCACCTGCTCTGCCACTGAGCTACCAGGCATCATTTCCATGCGTGATTCGCATCACGACTGGGAGGTCTGGAAGACATAAGTGCCTACGGTCTTGTCAATGCTCCTTTTGCGTTCTCGGCAGAAAAATCCATGGTTTGAGAACTTTTGATTGCTTTCGCCCGGGCCAGTTCTATGCATTCAACCCTTTTCCAATACGCCTGCCCCCGATTACCGGGGTCTCAGGGGGACCAAATTCATGAAAACTCAGCTCACCCTTAAAGTCACTCCGCGCACCCAGACCGGTCGCAGTGCTTCCCGCCGCGTTCGTAAAGCGAATGCCATTCCTGCTATCCTTTACGGAAAGCACACCAGCCCCGAGAAGCTCTCGGTGGACACCCCGGAGTTCGTCCGCCTGCTCAAGGTCGTTTCCGGCCGCGCCGTGCTCATCCAGCTCGAACAGGCCGGCAAAGCCGAAAAGGCCCTTTCCTTCCTCCAAGAAATTCAGCGTGACCCGATCACCGACAAATATCTCCACTTGGACCTCCAAGAAGTGAAGGCCAACGAGCTGTTCGAAATCCGCGTCCCCGTCGTGACCGCCGGTGAATCCTTTGGCGTTAAAAACCAAAACGGCGTGCTTGAGATGAATGCTCACTTGCTGCGCGTCCGCTGCTTGCCGAAGGATCTGCCTGAGGTGATCAACGTCGACGTCACTGAGCTCAAGGTCGGTGAAACGATCAAGGTCTCCGAACTCAAGCCCATCGCTGGCGTCGAGTTTTTGGACATCAAGGGCCAACCCATCGTCTCGTGCGTCGAACCCGTCGCCGAAATCGTGCAGGAAGTCGTGGCCGCCGCCACGCCTGCCGAAGGTGCTGCTGCTCCCGCGGCCGGTGCTGCCGCTCCCGCGGCCGGTGCCGCTGCGTCCGCCTCCGGCGATGCCAAAGCCGCTGCTCCTGCCGCCAAGGCCGGCGCTGCGCCCGCCGCGGCCAAGCCCGCTGCGCCCGCCAAGAAGTAAGCGTTTTCCGATCGCCCGCGCGTCGCACTCGTGGCGACGCGCACGGCGAAAGTTCTTTGAGTCATGTCCATCTCGCTTGTCGCCGGCCTGGGAAATCCAGGTCGCGATTATGCGAGTACCCGCCACAACCTAGGTTGGGTTGTCATCGAAGCCCTTGCTTTAAAGCACGGGCTCACGTGGCAAACCAAACCTAGCTTCGAAGCTGAAATCGCCCGTTGGGATTTCGCGCCTGGCTGCACCCGCTGGTTGGTGAAACCGCTTACGTTCATGAACGAAAGTGGCCGATCCGTCGCCGCCGTCGCTCGTTATTACAAACTGGCCGCGCCTGAAATCGTCGCCATTTACGACGATCTCAATATCGAAGTCGGACTCATGAAAGTGGCCGAAAACGGCGGGGCAGGGGGGCACAATGGCGTCGCCAGCTTGCTCGAGCAACTTGGCCCCGATTTCTTGCGCTTCCGCGTTGGCATCGGCCCTAAACAACCCGCGGCTATGGACCTCAAGGACTTCGTCCTCGGAAAATTTACGACAGATCAAAGTATTCTCATTCAACAAAAACTCACCCATTACATCGAAGGCTTGGAATTGCTGCTGACTCGCGGCGCTTCCTTCGCCATGAATCAACTCAACCGCCGAGAACCCAATCCATGAACCCGTCCAAACGCAATTACCGCGCTACCTTCATCATCGACAACCGTGGCAAGGAAGAAACCGTCGATCAGATCATCGATGGTGTGAAGCAAGTCATCACCGCCGTCCAAGGCGACGTGACCTCCGTCGAAAATATCGGCCGGCGCGACTTCGTGCGCGTCACCGACCCCAAGCTCACCGGTGCCACCTACGTTCACATTTCCTTCAGCGCCCCCTCCGAAGGCCCCGGCCAACTCAAGGAACGCCTCCGCCTCAACCACAACGTCTACCGCACCTTCGTCGAGTCCGTCTAATCGCGATTCGTCCGTCGCCCCGTCCCATGGCCTACCTCAACAAAGTATTTCTCATCGGAAATCTTACCCGTGACCCCGAACTGCGGGTCACGCCCAAGGGCACGGCCATCTGCCAATTCGGTTTGGCGGTTAATCGCCAGTTCAAAGACGAGTCCGGCGCTACACGGGACGAGACGACCTTTATCGACATCGAGGCTTGGGGTAAACAAGGCGAGCTTGTCGCTAAATACCTTGCTAAAGGCAGCCCCGCCATGGTCGAAGGCCGTCTCAAACTCGACCAATGGGAAGACAAGCAAAGCGGACAGAAACGCAGCAAACTCAAGGTCGTTCTCGATAATGTACAATTCCTCTCTACTCGCGGTGGCGCCGGCGCTGCTCCAGGTGCGGGCGGCCCGACGGATGAGGTCGATCAGACCTCACCGGAGCGTAATTCGCCGCCAGCCCGTGGCGCGGCCTCCCGCCCACCGGCGGCGGGCAACATCGATGAAGATGTCCCGTTCTAATCGGTGCCAGTAACTTCCCCCTCAATCTAAACTTTTAATACCAAAACATCATGGCTAACAGCGATATCCTCCTCTTAAAACCCGTCGAAGGTCTCGGCGGCGAAGGCGACCAAGTTAAAGTGCGTGCAGGCTATGCCCGCAATTTCCTCCTCCCGCGTGGCTACGCCGCGCCGGTCACCACCGCGAACCGCAAGCAAGTCGAAGCCCTTAAAAGGCGTCGTGCCGAGCGCGAATCGCTCGAACTCAACGGCGCGCAAGAACTCGCCAAGAAACTCGAGCTGACCAGCCTCGCGTTCGCCGTGAAGACGGGCGAAGGCGGCAAGATGTTCGGCGCTATCACCGTGAACGACCTCCACGATAAACTCGTGGCTGGCGGCTTCACGATCGACAAGAAGCGCATCCACTTGCACACCCCGGTCAAGACCCTCGGTAAGCACACGGTCAAAGTGAAGCTCCACGCGGATGTCTCGGTCGAGCTCGGCTTTGATGTCGTCTCGGAGAACCCGATCGACGTCGCGGCCCCCGTCGAAGTTAAGCCCGCCGCCAAAGGTGGCGCCAAGAGCGACAAGAAATAAGTTCTAGCCTATTTTATTCCTGAAGGCCGCGTCGGATGACGCGGCCTTCGTTTTTTCTGAATTGTTTGTGGACAACTCGCCATTGCGGACCAGCGCGTAACCCGTCTCTAATCCTGGCTCTCGTATGTCTGAAGATTCCCCGAAATTCTCGCGTCGCGCCGAGGGCTCACCCCAAGTGTTTGCCGGCCGCACCCCTCCGCACAGTCTGGAAGCCGAGGAGTATTTGCTCGCCTGCTGTCTGCTCGATGGTTCCGACGTGATTTCACGCTGCCTGGAGGCGCGCATCCGGCCGGAGTCGTTTTACCTAGCGGCGCACGGGATCGTCTTTGAGCGTCTGCTTGATTTGTACAATCGGCAGATGCCGGTCGATGTCGCCGTGCTGGCGGAGGATCTCAAAACGATCAAGCAGCTCGATGCCGTCGGTGGTTTCGCGTTTCTCACCCAGATCAGCAGTCGTATCCCGACCACCGCGCAAGCCGGCTACTTCATCGACAAAGTCCGCGAACTGCATCTGCTGCGGGAATTGATCCGTTCGGCGACGGGCGCCGTCGAGGAATGTTATGGATTTACCGGCGGGATCGATGAATTTGTCGATCAGATCGAACAACGTATTTTCAACGTCACGCAGAACCGCGTGAGCGAGAGCGCCAAGCCCATGCGCGAACCCACGCGCGAGGCCATGGGCGTCATCACCAAAATGATGATGAAAAAGGGCGAGATGACCGGCGTCACTTCCGGCTTCAAAGACCTCGATGCGCTCACCTGGGGTTTCCAACGCCAGGAAATGATCATCCTCGCGGCTCGTCCTTCGATGGGGAAAACCTCGCTCGCGTTGAATATGGCCGAAGCGGCTGCTCTGCCGCACCGCGGTGAACCCGTGGGCGTTTTGATTTTCTCGCTCGAAATGAGTGCCGCCCAACTCGCGCTGCGTATGTTGTGCTCGCGCGCCCGCGTGAACATGAAGTTGTTGCGCGACGGCCTACTCTCGAAAAACGGCGACGAACAAGCGCGCTTGTTGGCGGCGGCCGATCAATTTTCGAAGGCCCCCATTTTTATCGATGATTCCAGCGCTCTCTCGATCATGCAGCTGCGCGCGAAAGCCCGCCGCATCCATGCGCGCAACCCCCTCGGCTTCATCGTGGTCGACTACTTGCAGTTGCTCGCCCCGACTGATTCCAAAATGCCCCGCGAACAACAAGTCGCCGAGGCTTCGCGCGGTTTAAAAGCGTTGGCGAAGGAACTCAATCTGCCCGTGGTTGTACTAAGTCAGCTCAACCGTGCCTCCGAAAAAGAAAACCGCACCCCTAAATTGGCCGATTTGCGTGAATCCGGCTCCATCGAGCAAGACGCCGACGTCGTTCTGATGCTTGCGCGCCCCAGAGATGCGGACGAAAAATTTCAGGTCGCCGCCGACTCGGCCGAGTTAATCGTTGCCAAGCAGCGAAACGGCCCAGTAGGAGAATTGAAGCTTACGTTCCTAAGAGACATCACCCGCTTTGAAAACTACACTCAGTAACCCTGTGCGCAGGGTCGCCTGCTTCCTTTTTGCCTTATTTTACCTCTTCGCCGGGGGTGCGATGTCCTTGCAGGCCCAACCGTCTGCTTTGGCGGGCGCTCAAGAGGGGGCTCCGGCCTTCAAAGTGGGCTCCATCGCGGTGAAATTTGCGGGTTCGGCCAACGTTAGCGAACAGGTCGTCCGTGCTAACATGCAAGTCCGCGAGGGCGGCGATCTCGACGATACGATGCTCGATCGCGACATCCGCTCACTCTACAAAACCGGTCTTTTTGAGTTCATCGAAATTAAACGCGAAGCAGTTGACGGTAAATCCTTTAACCTCGTGATAGAAATCACGCCGAAATACCGCGTTTTGGCCATCCGCTACGAAGGCAACAAGAAGGTGAAAGGCACTCGCTTGGAAAAGGAAATCAAAACCAAGCCTAACACCGCCCTCGATGAACGCCTAGTGAAGGAAGACTCCGAGAAAATCCGCGAGTATTACCAGAAATCCGGGTACAATCAGATTTCGGTTACCTATACGATTGAGCGCGACCGCGCCACGGGCTTCGGCACCATTATTTTCAAGATCAAGGAAGGCAGTAAGGTTAAAATTTCCGATGTCCGTTTTGTTGGCAACACCACCCTCAAACCCCGCTCTCTTAAGAGCCAGATGGAGACTAAAAAATGGTGGATGTTTTCTTGGCTGACGGGCTCGGGTCGTTTCAAAGACGACCAATTTGACGATGATTTGGACAAGCTGCGCGATTATTACCGTGAGGAAGGTTATCTCGACGTCGAAATCTCACAGGATAATGTAATTTTCGCTTACCCGACCCCGGAGAAATTGGTCCTCACGATCAACATCACCGAAGGGCGCCAATACCGCCTCGGCGAGATCTCCTTTAAAGGTAACAAGCTGTTTACCTCGGCGCTTTTGAAGCGTGTCGCCCGCCAGAAGAGCGGCGTCGTTTTCGTGCCGTCCAAACTCGATAAAGACGTTGAGCGACTCGAAGATTTTTACGGCAAAGACGGCTACTTGGACACCCGCGTAAGGCTCGTCCGCAAACCGAACGTCAATACCGGCAACATCGACATCGAGTACGGCATTACCGAGAGCGAAAAATTCAACGTCGAATCCGTCGTTATCGAAGGCAATGCTAAGACCAAGAGCACCGTGATCGTGCGTGAGTTGGTCCTCGGGCCTGGCGACGTGTTCAGCACCGTGTTGATGAAAATCAGCAAGCTCCGTCTGGAGAATACGCGTTTCTTCGAAGATGTTAATGTGACGCCGCAGGAGACGAACATCCCCGGCCGTCGCAACATGCGCATCGCCGTCAAGGAAGGTCGCACCGGCAATCTTACCTTCGGTGCTGGTTTCAGCTCGCTCGAGCGCGCGACCATTTTCGCTGAAATCTCCCAGTCCAATTTCGATATTTTTAACCGCCGCTCACTCTTCCAAGGCGATGGGCAAAAATTCCGTCTGCGGATGCAGCTCGGCAGCCAATCCAGCGAAGTCGTCCTCTCCTTCGAAGAGCCTTGGCTCTTCCAGAAGCAACTGGCCCTGGGCTTCAGCATTTTCCGCACGAGCTCGGACTACAACAGCTCCTACTATAGCCAGATTGAGACCGGCGGGGAAATTTATCTCCGCAAACGTCTCTTTGAATTGGTGGAAGGTAAACTCTCTTACACCTACCAAATCATCGACATCCAAAACGTTTCCAGCAGCGCCTCCAGCTACATCAGCTCGCTCTCGGGTCGAAATACCGTTTCTAAACTCGGATTCCAATTGTTGCGTGATACCCGCGATAAGATCATCAACACCACCTCCGGCAACCGCGTCGAAATCAACACCGATCTCGCCGGTGGACCCTTGGGTGGCACGGATAACTTCTACCGCTTTGAATTCCGCGGTTCGCAGTTCTTCCCCATCTTTGAAACCCAGGCCCAAGTCTTGGCCCTTATCGCTCGTGCTGGCGTAATTCAAAACTTCGGTGACAGTAAACAGTTGCAGTACTACAATTCATTCTACCTTGGCGGGCCCTACACCCTCCGCGGGTTTGAAAATCGCGAAGTGGGTCCCCGTGATGAGTTTGGCGAGCCCATTGGTGGTAAATCTTACGGTTTCTTTAGCGCCGAATACTCCATTGATATCGTCAGCCCGATTCGCTTCGCCCTCTTCTATGATGGCGGCTTCGTGAATAAAGGCGCCTACGACTTCAACCCGCTCAGTTACAACGATAATTTCGGCTTCGGTCTCCGCCTCTTTGTGGCTGGAGCCCCGCTCAGTCTCGATTTCGGTATCCCCATCACTGGCACCAAGGAAAATAAGAAGGGCAACCAATTCAATTTTTCCTTTGGCACGCGCTTCTGATTTCGATTTAGATATACTTTATTCTCCAAACCCTACTCATGAAGAAAATCATCACCTCCCTCTCGCTGTTTGCGGCAATTGCTCTGTCTGCCGTAGTCGCCCAAGCTGCCGCCCCCACGATTCTCGTGGTGGATATGGCCAAGCTCTACGACTCGCACTATAAGACTGAAGAGCAAAACGCCAAACTCCGCGCGGATGAACAAAAAGCGCAGGAAGAAATCGAGAAGATGAACAAGGACGGCAATGTCCTCGTTGAGGAATACAAGGGCCTCTCCGAACAAGCCAATAACCCCTCTCTCACCGATGCGGCCAAAGCCAAGTCCCAAAACGAAGCGGCCAAGAAGCTCGATGAGATTCAGCGCAAGAAAAACGACATCGGTACCTTCGCGCAAAACACCCAACGTTCGCTCCAACAGCGCCTGCAGAATTTCCGCAGTCTCATGCTCGAGGAAATCAGCAAAATCGCTTCTGATGTCGGCAAGCGCAAAGGGGCCACGCTCCTCCTCGACAAAGCCGGTCCTACGCTCATCGGCGTTTCCAGCGTGATCTATGCTGACGCATCTTACGAAATCACCGACGACGTGATGAAAGAGATCAACAAAGACCGTCCCGCTGCCCCGGTGGCTCCCGCTCCAGCCGCCGCGGCTGCTCCAGCGGCCACCGAGACGCCTAAGATTACGGTTCCCGGCGTTTCGACCAAATAATAATTATCCAATGTTACCCTTTAAGCCCCGCCAAACCGGCGGGGCTTTTTTGTGCTTAAAATTTCTTGAACCACTCCGTTTGCGACGTGTTCCTTAACCCTGAGATTGCCCGCGCGATAAAATCCCGCACGCTTCCTTTACATGCAGGTCGCATTTTCTCCTGAAGAAATCTTTTCGATCGTTCGAGCGGGGCACTCGCTTGGGCAAACGCACCAAACCGTGCGCGGCATCGCTGCGCTCAAAGCCGCGGCCCCTGGGGACCTCTCCTTTCTCGGCAATCCCAAGTACAAACCTGAGGTCGCTCAGTCCCAAGCTTCGGTCGTGCTCGTGCCACTCGACTTTGTGGGAGAACCACGACCTGACCAATTATTCGTCTTTGTCGAAAACCCCTCTGTCGCCCTCGCTCTAGTCTGCGCCCGCATCGAGCAATCGCTTTGGCCGAAGCCATCCGTCGGTGTGCATCCCTCGGCCTACGTAGCGGCTGGCGCTATCGTCCCTGCGTCGGCCACCATCGGCCCCCTTTGCGTGGTCGAAGCCGGGGTGCGCCTCGGTGAGCGCGTTCATCTGCAAGCCCAAGTGTTTGTCGGGCGAGGTGCGGTTTTGGGCGAGGATTGCTGGCTGATGCCGGGCAGCATCGTCGCGGCCGAATGCACCCTTGGCGCTCGAGTCCGACTCCAACCCGGAGCCGTCATCGGATCCGATGGTTTCGGTTATGAATTTAACCAAGGCCGACACGAAAAAGTCCCGCAGATCGGCTCCGTCGTTATCGGATCCGATGTTGAGATTGGCGCCAATAGCACCCTGGATCGGGCGCGCTTTAGCCGCACCGTGGTCGGGGAGGGGACTAAAATCGATAATTTGGTGCACGTCAGTCACAACGTCGTGATTGGTCGGCATTGTCTCGTCTGCGCCCAGGTTGGTATTGCTGGCAGTACGACGATCGAGGACTTTGTGGTTATTGGTGGCCAAGCGGGGCTCGCCGGGCACATCACCATCGGCCGTGGCGCTAAAATCGACGGCCAAACCGGCGTCAATGCCGACTTGGCCGCTGGTAGTTTCGTCAAAGGTTCGCCCTGTCTGCCCTACCAACTCGAGCAACGGATCAACGTTTTGCGCCGTAAAATCCCCGATTTGTTCAAACGCGTCGACGCTTTGGAATCACACTTCTTGCGTTCGGATGCAGAAAAGTCTTCCGCCTAGCCGTTCGGCCCACAACATCTCTTCCACATGAGCGAATCGCGATTGAAAATTTTTGCGGGTAACTCGAATCGGCCCCTCGCCGAAGCGATCTGTCAATCCATTGGCATGCCCTTGGGCGAGGCCACGGTGACGAGTTTTCCTGATGGTGAATCTTTCGTTAAAATTAACGAAAATGTCCGCGGCCATGACGCGTACATCATCCAGTCGACCTGCCCGCCGACCAACCATCACTTGATGGAGTTGCTCATCATGATCGATGCCGCGCGTCGCGCCTCGGCTCAACGCATCACCGCCGTTCTCCCGTTTTACGGCTACGCCCGGCAAGATCGCAAAGATCAACCCCGCGTGCCCATCACGGCTAAACTCGTGGCCAACTTGCTCGTCTCCGCTGGCGCCAATCGCGTCCTCACCATGGATCTGCACAGCCAGCAGATTCAGGGCTTCTTCGATATCCCCGTCGACCACCTCTTTGCCTCGCCGGTCTTCTTCGACTATCTCAACAAAACCAAGAGCGACAAACTCGTCGTGTGCTCGCCCGATGTTGGTGGCATGAAAATGGCCTCCGCGTACGCCGACATCCTCGGCGCCGGCCTCGGCCTCGTCGCCAAGAAACGCAAAAACGCGACCACCGTCGAAGCGATTAACGTCGTCGGCGAAGTCGATGGCTGCGACGTGCTCCTAGTCGACGACATCACCGAAACCGCCGGCACCTTGACCGCCGCCGCCAAAATGCTCCGCGAACACGGCGCCCGTAGCGTCCGCGCTGCGGTCAGTCACTGCATCCTCAACGAAGTCGCTTACGAGCGCCTCCGCAGTGGGCTCATCGACGAGCTCATCACGACCGACTCTGTACCCGTCGACACGCGTGGACTCCCGATCACCGTACTCACCATTGCGCCGCTGCTTGGCCAAGCCATTCAACGCATCAACACTAACTCCAGCGTCACGGGTCTGTTCCGCATTAAAGGTTTCTAACGCCCATCAGTTCCCCCGCGGCCAGCCACGGGTCGCGGGAATAAACTGCGTCCAAGGCGGGTCGCCCAATTTTCCATGAAATCCCAGCTTCTGCCTCTCGTCTTGTTCACCGCGGTCCTTGGCCTCCTTAGTCCTGGGGCGCTCTCGGCCACAGACGCCCCTCTCACCAAGAAGCCTGCGCTTAAGATCGACAACTCTCCGGTCAACGACGGCAAGTCCGCCGTCCTCACCAGCTACGCCGACGTGGTGGAGCCCGTGCAACGTGCGGTCGTTTCCATCTACTCGAGCAAGACCGTCAAGCAGCGCGTCGTTAATCCCATGCTCCGCCAATTTTTTGGCGACGCCGCGCCCGAGCAGGAACGTGATAGCAAACAAGAAGGCCTCGGCTCGGGCGTCATCATTTCCGACGACGGTTATATTCTTACCAACAACCACGTCATCGAAGGTGCGGATGAGTTGAAAGTCTCCCTCAGCGATGAACGTGAATTCACCGCCAGAGTTATCGGCGCCGATCCCAAGACCGATGTCGCCGTCATCAAAATCGAGGCCGAAAAATTGCCCGCCATCACTCTGGCTGATAGCGATAAACTCCGTGTCGGCGACGTCGTCTTCGCCGTCGGTAACCCCCTGGGCGTCGGGCAAACCGTCACGATGGGCATCGTCTCGGCCAAAGGTCGTAATCAACTCCGCCTCCTAGAAAACGTCGCGGGCTATGAAAATTTCATTCAGACCGACGCGGCTATCAATATGGGCAATTCCGGTGGAGCCCTCGTCGACGCCAAGGGCCGGCTCGTCGGGGTAAACAGTGCGATCATCTCACCCTCGCGCGGTAATATCGGCATCGGCTTTGCGATCCCGATCAATTTCGCCGCTTACGTCATGAACAGTCTCATCGCCACCGGCACCGTGTCCCGTGGTTATCTGGGCGTCTCCTCCGAGACGGTCACGGCCGATGTCGCCGAACAACTCGGTTTGCCCAAAGACGCGAAGGGCGTAGCCATCACCGATATCACGCCCGACAGCCCTGCTGATAAAGGCGGTCTTAAACGCACCGACGTCATCCTCGCCATCAACGACAAGCCCGTTAGCTCCCTCGAGGAACTGCGCCTCGTCGTCGCGCAGATGCTGCCGGATACGAAAGTGAAAATTAAACTCATCCGTGAAGCCAAGGAGCTCACGATCGAAGTCACGCTCGGTAAACTCACCGACAAACCCAATGAGCTACTCGTGGGCGTAAACGTCTCCAAACTCACAGAAGAGATTCGCAAACGCAGTGGCCTCGACCCCCGCCTCAACGGCCTTATCATCACCGAAGTCGAGGAAACCTCGCCCTATGCCGATCGTCTGCTCGCGGGCATGATCATCATCGAAATCGATCGCGTCGCCGTCACCGATTTGAATGTCGCCCGCCAACAACTCATGCCCGGCCGACATCTGCTGTTTGTGAATTATCGCGGGCTCAATCGCTTCGTCACGGTGACGGTAAAATGAAATAACCCCCACTTGGCGCGCCGCGGTTCTCCGCGACACAATAATTTGTAAATCGAAAAACTAAAAAAGCCGGCACGTTTTTAACGTCCGGCTTTTTTTGCGGATGATTTTCTATCATCCCTTAGCTCCACTCCAAATGATCCTAAATTCCGCAGTTGAGGATTTAAATTTTCACGGAAAGTGCTGAGCCTAGAGGCTATGGCCCAGACCAAGCAAACGGATGTGCTTCACCCGTTGGGTGAAGGAGATTTTAGCTTCGCAACGCCCGGTGGACGGGTGCGTTTATCGGT
>CAMDRP010000035.1 GCA_945906965.1 Opitutus sp. GAS368
AGACGCGCTTACTTCGCGGGGTTGAAGCGGATTTTTTCTTCGTCGCGGTCGATATAGGATACGCCTTTTTCCATCCACTCGGGGGCGGGGGCGCTGCGCAGGTAGTGATCGAAAAATTGCCAGGCGCGGCGGGCGAAATCTTTCGCATCGGCGCGGCGGCGCAGGTGGTGGAACTCACCGTTGTAGTTCCACAGCCAGGCCGGTTTGTTATAGCGACGTAGCGCGAGGAAAAGCTCGATCCCTTGATACCATGGCACGGCGTCGTCGGCGTCGTTGTGGAGGATCAGCAGGGGCGTCTGGATGCGTTGGACGTGGAAGATAGGAGAGTTTTCCAGGTAAAGCTGCGGGGCCTCGGCGAGGGGGCGGCCGAGGCGGCTCTGGGTTTTTTCGTATTGAAACTGGCGCGGCAGGCCGGAGCCCCAGCGGATGCCGGAGTAGGCGCTGGTCATGTTGCCGACGGGCGCGCCGGATTCGGCGGCGCGGAAACGGGTCGTCTGCGTGACCATGTAGGCGATTTGATAGCCGCCCCAAGAATGCCCAGAAATACCGATGGCGTTTTCATCGACGAAGCCTTGGGCAACGAGGCTCTCGATGGCGGGGAGCACGCTTCTCAACGCGCTCTGGCCGGGCTGGCCCTCGGTGTAAACGATATCGGGGGTGAGGATGAGGTAGCCGTTACTGGCGTAGAGGGGGAAGTTGATGTTGTGGCTGGGCATCGGCGGCTTGAACGCGTGAACGTCCTGCGAGAGGCGCTCGTAGATGTAGACCATGAGCGGATATTTCTTCGCTCGATCGAAGCCGGGCGGCAGATAGAGCGCGGCGCTGAGGGGGACGCCATCGGCGTTGCGGAACGGCACGATTTCGGCGCGGCCCCAATTAAACGGCGTGAGTTGCGCGCCGCCGGCGGTGACTTTGGTGGGCGCGGTGAAACGGGCATCGGTGGTCTGGTAATCAGGGAACTCATCGAAGCGCGAAGCGGAAACAAGGAGGACGTCGGCGTCTTTGGCGCGGGCGAGGTAGCGGTAATTTTTGTCGCCCCAGAGCAGGCGGCGCGGGGCGGTGCCGGGCGCGGCGTCGAATTGGGTTTGGAGAAAGCCGGTGGCGCGGGTAGCTTCGTTTTCGCCGCGCAGGGTGAGGGGTTTGGCGGGGTCGAGACCGCGGTCGTCGTTTTCTTCGTCGATGGGCTCGATGCGTTGGACGCGCAGTGAGGTGCGGGCGGCGCGACCGGAGGCGGCGGTGAGATTTTTCGCGGGACGGGCATCGGTGAAGAGCTGCCAGATATCGTAGCGATCGTAGAGGAGCAACGATTGGTTATCCTTGGTCCAGCCGGCGTGGCCGTAGGGGCCAGCGGGCTCGGGGGCGTCGTGGAGTTCGTCGTGGAAGGCGACGCCGAGGGTGGCGGTGAGGTTGCGGGTCGTGCCGGTGCCGGTGTCGAGGAGGTGCCAGTTTTGATTTTGATAATAAAAAGCGTGGCGGCCGTCAGGGGAGAGTTGGAGGGCGCCGCCTTCGCTGCGGAGTTCGGTGAGGGCGGGGCGCCGCGTGCCGGTAGCGGGATCGACGAGGTAGACGTCGGTGTAGCGGCCGTCGTAATCGACGCGGCGGCGGTAGGCGCGGTCGTCTTGGCCGAGGGCGCGGGTGCCGTCGTCGCTCAAGGTGACGGTGGCGAGGGAGGGATCGGCGAGCTGGGTGTAGCGCGCGGTGGCGAAATCGAAAACGCCGCGGTACGTGCGGTTGCGCTCGAGCGTGGCGCGGACCTTTTGCATAGGTTGCACGACATCGTCATTCCAACGCCAGAGATCGGCGGAGACGCGGGCGTCTTCGTCGGGGAGGGTTTCGGGGTCGCGCGGGGCTTTGGGCGCGGGAGCGGTGGGGACGTAGAGTTTTTTGCCGTCGCGGGAGAAGGCCAGAATGCCCTTGTCGCTGACGCGGTAGGTCGTGGGGAAATGCGCCGTGGTCGCGGAGACCAACTCGACGGCAGCGGGCGTGCCGCGCGGCCAGTGATAGAGCTTAAAGCTCGGGGCTTTAGCGGAGGCTTCGTCGCGGTCGCTCACGAAGGCGGCTTGGGTTTGTTCGCGGTCCCAGGTGAGTTTTAGGTATTTGCCTTTGCCGGCGAGGAGCGCGGCAGGAGCGGTATCGGCGGGAGCGCCGGGGGTGAAAACGTAGACGCCGTTGGTGGTGCCGGCTTTGGTGGCGAGGGTCGCGAGTAACGTGCGGCCATCGCGGGCGAGACTGTAGTCGAGAACGTCGCTCAACGTGCGCTCGGCGGGCGTGGCAGCGGCGAGATCGAGGAGCACGAGATCGGTGCCAAACTCGGGTTTGGTGGCGGAGTTGGCGGACGCGGTGCGGGCGCCGGCGCCGGCGCGCGTGGCGGCGGAGGCAGCTGCGTCGTCGTCCTCAGTGCTAGGGTTTGGGTTGGCGGAGGTTGGCGCGGCTTTGGGGTCAGGCTTTTTATCCTCAAGATTAGTTTCTTTGAGGTAAGCAAGCCATGCGCCGGCCTTGGTGGATATTTGGAAGGATTTTACCCGTGTGATGGTGGTGACGGCGCCGGTGGCGAGGTGGACGTGGAGGAGTCCGCCCTTGGGCATGGCGTCGGCGGCGAGCTTGGCTTTGCGGGCAGCAGCGAGGGCGGCTTTTGCGGGGTAAGTGCTGGCGACGAGGTGTTGCCCGTCGGCGGTGAAGGCGAGGCGGATCGTGCGCGGTGCGGGCGGGGCATCGGGGTTGGCTTCGTCGGGCTGGATCGGGGGCGGCGGGAGAGCGCCGACGGGGAGGCGTTGTTCGCGACCGGTGGCGAGTTCGCGCAGGATCACTTCGCCGTCGCCGTCTTGAGGCATAAACGAGTACGCGAGCCAGCGGCCGTCACGGGAAAGCGTGGGCGAGGCGAGGCTGCGCCAAGCGTCAAAATCGTCGAGGGAAAGCGGGCGTTGGGCCGTGACGGTGGCGGGCGTCAGCGGGGAAGTTTCGGCCGCAAACATCGGAGCGGCGATGACAGTGACGGCGAAAAGAACCAGACGGGGTAAGGAGCGCATGGGGAAGTTATACGATGAAATTTAGAGGAAAAAATTTAGCGAGCCCCGTAAAGGGCGGAGCCGACGCGGACCTGGGTGCTACCGGCGGCGATGGCGGGAGCGAGGTCGCCGCTCATGCCCATAGAGAGTTCGCGCAACGGGATTTGAAAACGGGCGGCGAGGTCGTCGCGGAGGGCGCGGAGTTGAGTGAACGTACGCTGGGCGTGGTCGGCGGCTTCGGTGGGCGTGGCGCCGAGCGGGGCGATGGTCATCAGGCCGTCGATACGCAGATTTCTTTTCGTGAGGGCGAGCTCAAGTAGGCGCGGCGCATCTTCGAGCTCGGCGCCGAATTTGGCCGGGTCGCGGCCGGCGTTAATCTGTAGGAAAACGGGCAGGATTTTCCCGAGCTCGGCGGCGGCGCGATCGAGGTGGTTAAGGAGTTTCTCGGAATCAACGCTTTGGACGCGGTCAAAGTGCGTGGCGGCGAGTTTGGCTTTGTTGGATTGGAGGTGGCCGATGAGTTCCCATTGAAGCGCGGGGGCGGTGCAGAGGGGGCGTTTCTCGGCGGCTTCCTGGACGCGGTTTTCGCCGACGGCGCGCAGGCCGTAGCGGGCGGCGTAGTCGGCGGCGAGGGCGGGGTGGGTCTTGGTGACGGCGAGCAGTTCGACCGTGGCGGGATCGCGGCCGGCGGCGGCGCAGGCGGTCGCGATTTGGGCGCGGACGACATCGGCGCGGCGGACAAATTCTTCGTAGGCGATAAACATGGAGAGCGGTGAGTGTGTAGAAAAACTAATTAGGTGTTTGCCGCCATGCGGTCGTTTCTGCTGTGTAGCACTCAACGTGCGCTAATTATGCAAATTGAGAATTTTAAAATTTTTGCGGACTTGGTTGAGACGAAGAGCTTTTCCAAGGCCGCCAAACTCAATGGCATCACCCAATCTGCGGTGAGTCAGCAAGCGCGCGCAATGGAGCGCCATTTCAAGACGCTGTTGATCGACCGGAGTCAAAAACAGTTTCAGCTCACGCGCGAAGGCTACCGCGTTTACGAGTCGGCCAAGGAGATGTTGCACACCTACGACAAGCTCATGTGCGAGTTGCAGGAGATGAAAAAAGTCATCAGCGGGACGATCCGCATTTCCACGATCTACTCGATCGGCCTGCACGAGCTACCGCCGTTCATCAAAAAATTCCTGCACGATTACCCCTCGGTTAACGTACGCGTGGAATACCGCCGCTCGAATCTCGTCTACGAAGACATTTTGCATAACGCCGTGGACTTCGGTCTCGTGGCGTTCCCCGTGAAACAGCGCCAGATCGAGGTGCTGCCTTTCCGCAACGATCATCTCGTGCTCATCACCCCGCCCGGACACCCGCTGGCGAAGCGCACCGAGATCGACGTCAAAGAATTAGGCGCGCAGAAATTTATCGGCTTCGACCCCGACATCCCGACGCGTAAAGCCGTCGATCAAATCTTCCGCGAGCATAAGCTTGAGATCGAGCCCGTGATGGAATTCGACAACATCGAGACGGTAAAACGCGCTGTCGAAATCGATCACGGTATCGCGATCGTCCCGCAGGCGACCGTCGCTCAAGAAGTGAAGCAAGGCTCGCTCGTCATGCTGCATTTCAAGGGTCGGTCTTTCACCCGGCCGCTTGCGATCTTGCACCGTAAGGGCCGCGTGTTGACGCCCGCGATGAAGAAATTTGTCGAAATCCTCGGGCTCGATCTGCCCGAGATGCGCGAGAGCTGAGGCCACCTTGGCCGGGCGGCTCTGGGTGGAGGTGCCAGAAAAAGGCAGAGAAAATTTGCCGCGGTGGTTTTTCTTAACCAACGTGATCGCTATGAAATCTTTTCGTGCTCTGCTCGGGCTAGCTCTTTTCACTGCGGTGGCCGTGATCGGCCGCGCCGAAGCCGTGAAGCCCACGCCGGCCCCGGTGTGGAAAATGAAAGACGTCGATGGCAAATGGGTTTCTTCGGATACGTTTAAGGGCAAAGTCGTGGTGGTGGACTTTTGGGCGACCTGGTGTCCGCCCTGCCGCGCGGAAATCCCCGGCTACATCGAGCTGCAGAAAAAATACGGCAAGGACGGGCTCGTGATCATCGGCGTCTCGCTCGATCAAAAAGGCCCCGCAGTCGTGAAGCCGTTCATGGAAAAATACGGAATCAATTATCCGATCGTGATGGGCGATGACGACGTCACGGCGGCGTTTGGCGGGATGGATGCGATTCCGACGACGTTTATTATCGATCGCGCCGGCCAGATCCGGGACCGCAAAGTCGGTTCCGAGCCCACGGAAGAGTACGAAAAGCGGATCTTGGCGGTGTTGAAAAATAAGTAACGCGCGGCGGACGGTTGGAATTTGTATGGCGGGCGCGGTGCGCCGTGGCACGTTGGGCGGGTGCATTTCCCGGTTCATCTACTGATTCCGCTCGTGTGTGGGTTCACCTATGTGGTGGGCGCCTTGTGCTTAAAATGCGCGACGGAACACGGGGCGGGCGTGTGGCGTTCGACCTTTGTGGCCAATGGCGTGGCGGCACTGGCGTTTATGCCGCTGTGGTTTTGGCGGGAGCCGTTGGTGGGTTCGCTGGCGGCGGTGTGGTGGCAACCGGTGGTGACCGGCGCGCTGTTTATGCTGGCGCAGTTGTGTCTATTTTTGGCGATCAGTCGCGGCGATGTTTCGGTGACGACGCCCGTAATGGGGACGAAATCGGTGTGGGTGGCGCTGATGAGCAGCCTGTTGCTGGGACAGATCATCCCGTTGGCGTGGTGGATCGCGGCGGGGTTGGGCGCGGTGGCGGTGGCGTTGCTCGGGCTGGGGCGCGGCGGGCAACACCGTCGGCTCGGGTTCAGTATCACGTGGACCTTGGTGGGCGCGTGGCTTTTTTCGCTAAGTGATATACTTACGGCGAAGTGGGTGCCGGCGATGGGACTCGCGCGCTATTTACCGATGATGATGGCGGCGATGGGGGTGTTGTCCTTCGGATTTATACCGTTTTTTCGCGCGGGGTTGGGCGAGATTTCGGGCGTGGCGTGGCGGTGGTTGTTGCTGGGCTCGATCGTGATGGCGGCGACCAATGCGGGGATTTTAAGTACGCTCGGGTATTGGGGCGATGCGACGGCGGTGAACATCGTATTTAGTTCGCGTGGGCTTTGGAGCGTGGTGCTCGTGCGCGTGGCGGGGCACTACTTTGGTAACACGGAAGGGAAACTCGGGACGGCGGTGCTGGGGCGGCGTTTAGTGGGCGCGGCGCTGATGGTGGTCGCGATCGTGTTGGTCGTGACCTGAGTCGGGCGCGGATCGCCTCAGCCGGGCAAAAGGAAGGGCCCGGCGATAACCCCTTAACGCCGGGCCCACTTTTTTTCTGTGCCGGCTTTCACCAGCTTACGCTACCCAAAACCCTGCATGGGTAGTACGCCTGTATCATTAGCAACGACCATGCCAGCGTCGGAGTTTAGGCAATTATTAGGTTTTTTTAAGATGCGGGCGGAAATCAAGCCACACGGGTGAGGATGGGGGCGGATTTCAATCGTGGTTGAGCGGGGCGAGGGCGTCGGCGATGAGGCGGTCGCTGCGGCAGCGCGGGGTCTTGCTCTGACCGCCCCATTTGCCGTGTTGGCGCAGCCAGTGTTCAAACACGCGCGGGGGGACGAGCCGCACCCAGGGAGTTTCGAGGCCACCGCCTTGGCGTTTGGCTTCGTAGTCCTCGTTGAGTCGTTGGAGTTCGACGTCGAGCTCTTGGGCCAGAAGAACGGGATCGGGGGCTTGAGTGGAGCCGACTTTGAGTTCGATCCACCACTCGTGGCGGCCGCGGTTTTGGCCGCTGGCGGCGTGGGCGAAAATCGGGGCGACGTGGAAATTGACCGGACTGCAGCGGTGGCGTTGGCAGACGGTGGTGAGGGCGTCGGTAATTTCTTTTTCGATGACGTGTTCGCCGAAGGCGCTGAGTTGGAGCTGGGTGCGGCCGACGTAGATGAGGCGGGGCGGGGTGGTGGAGATGAAGCGCACGACATCCCCGATGACATAGCGAGCGAGACCGCCAGGCGTGGTGAGTAGCAGCGCGTAGTCGACGCCCGTCTTGACGCCAGCGAGCGGGACCGTTTTGGGGCCGAGCGCGGCGAGGTTGGGCTCGTCGAAATCGTTCATCGGGAGAAATTCGTAGAATATCCCGGCGTTGGTCATGAGCCGCAGGCCGGCGGCGGGATCGTCGTCTTGCGTGGCGATGAAGGCTTCGGAGGCAGGATAAACTTCGTGGAAATTGACGCTCGGGCCAAGCGCGGCCCGGAGTTCCTCGGCGAACGGGGCGAGCGGGACGCCGCCGTGGATGAAGCACTCAAAATGGGGCCAGAGGTCTTGGAGGTGGCGGGTGGCGGGACGTTGTTGGCGGAGCGCTTCGGCGAGGATCAGGACCCAGCTCGGGATGCCGGCGAGCAGTGAAATGTCGCGGGTGGCAGTGCGGGCGGCGATCGCGGCAATTTTGGCGGGCCAATCGGCGAGTTGGGCAATCGCCGTGCCGGGTTCGTAGAGGTGATGCTCGACCCAGCCGGGTAAATTCAAGGCGGTGATCCCGCTGAGATCACCGGCGTAGGCCGTGAAGGGGCGAGACTCGGGGATGGGCGAGAGTTGCGTGGCGCCACCAAGAAAAAGATGACGTCCGCGAAAAACCCCGGTGTTTCCAACTCGAGCGGTGTAGTAAAGCAACGAGTCGAGTCCGGCTTGGCGAAAGTGATCGAGCATGCCGGCCGTGATCGGCAGGTACTTGGTGCGGCCGGCGGTGGTGCCGGAGGATACGGCATAGTGCGCGCAGCGCCCGGGCCAGAGGACGTCCGCTTCACCGCGTTTCATGCGCTCGATCGGAGCCGTGAAATGCTCGTACGTCCGGGGTGGGGCGAGAGTTTGAAACGTGGCGTAGTCGAGTTTTGGGCGGATCCCGGCCTCGCGCCAAAATGAGGTCTGCGCAAAACGCGTGGTGAGTTGAGCGAGGGCACTCGCTTGCTCAGCGAGGGCGCGGTCGGTGCGACGCAGCCGGCGAGCGGTGCGGGCGCTCAGCAAACCGGTGCCGAGGGTGATCAGGCTCTTGGGTAAGATCGGCATGAGGTGCCTGAAAAAAAGGACGGCAAGTGCTGAAGGATATTTGCGGTGGATTTTACGCCGCGCGGTGGACCGGGTGCGTTTTTAACGCGCGGTAAAACGCGGTGATGTGGGGCAGGAATTGAAAGTAGTGAAAAATAAGCGAGGCGTGTTGTACGGGACTTTTCCCGCCGGAGACGATGCGATGCGTGCCGTGCGGAAAAAAAGCGGACAAGGTTGTCCCGAGTGCGGCGCGGGTCGGCGAGCGCTCATGGAGCACGGCCCCTTCTTTCTCGGCGTACAGAATGAGCGCCGGAGCGCTGCTTAGGGGCCGCGGACCCCCATCCCACGCGGACAGGGTCGGGAGTTGGCGTAACGCCGCCAGCCGCTCGCAGGCCCCGGCAAAATCGACGCTCTGAATCGCTTGGATCACGTGCGTATGGAGGTGCCGCAGTTCATCGCCGGTCATGAGGGCGCGGAGCGAGGCTTTGTTCTGCGCCCCCGCTTCAAACATCCTGGTGAAGATGACGCGGGATTTTTCGATGATCCCTGGGGCGACTTGGCCCGCTTGAGCGTCGAGTAAAGGTTTGAGCGCGCGACCCAAGAGCGTGCTGGGTTTGACCTCATCGGGTGCGACAATGTCGGCGGTGCATGCGACCGGGCTAATGAGCACCGTGCCGGCGAGAGCGGGCGAGCGGCCCGCGACGCGCGCGCGGCGAAGCCATTCGAGTATGAGGCCGGCGCCGAAACTCACACCAAAAAGCACGGGGCGTTGGCCGTGCAGCGTGTTGAGTTCTTCCACGAGATCGTCGAGTTGTGCGCACAGCAGATCGAGCGAGAATCCCGTGCGCGGATAATTCAAATAATAAACCGAACCATGCTTTAACAGAAAGCCGCGGATCAGAAACACCTGTTCGGTCGCGTCGGGCACGAAGCCGCCGAGGACGATCGTGGGAACGGGGCCGGGTCTTTTTTCGCAGAGCAGCGTGGCGAGTCGGTGCGGTCCGGCGGCGGTGTGGGTCAAAATCGCGCCGCGCGCGGGCGATTGACGCGGTGAATAAGGGAGCGGTCGGGGCGGACGAATTTTGTAGCCGGTGGTGCGCAGCAACGTGTGCAGGGGTTGGGGCGGGGTGAAGCGCGTGAAGGCGGCCAACACCGAAAACGCAGGCGAAAGAGTGAGCGCGGGCATGGTTTTACCACGCGCCCGCAGCGCCGGCGGTGGCAAAATCAAAGCGCCGGCGTCACCTAAATGTTGCGTCGGTGAAACCTCAGCGTAACCGAGTGCGGCGCGGGCGAGGTATTCGATTAAACGGCCTACCCTTTTCGTCGGCGGGGTGCGCGCTGGTTTTCAGGTTGCGAGTGCGGGTCAGGGCGCACGCACTGGAGTTCGCCCATGCCGCTCCCGCCGATTCTCCAAGAAGACGAGACCTTCATCGCGTTCGATAAACCGAGCGGGATGTTGATCGCACCCGATCGTTGGGACAAAAAACGCGAAAACATGATGGGCCTCGTGCACGACAAGTTCGGTCATGGCGTCGCCAACGTGCACCGGCTCGACGCCGATACGAGCGGGGTGGTGTTGTGCTCAAAATCAAAGGAGGCGCTGGATTATCTCAGCGGCCAGTTTCAATCGAAGACGGTGCTTAAAACTTACCTCGCGCTTGTCGTGGTGTTGCCGCCGGAGCGCGCGATGAAAGTCGTGAAAGCGGTGCGCGGGCCCGACGGCGGTTTGCCGCCGGAGTTCACGATGGAGCAGGCGCTCGGCGAAGATGAACGCCAGCCGGGCCGCATGCGCATCTTCAAAGGCCGCGGCGGCAAAGCGAGCGTAACGGAGTTTCGCGTCTTAGAAAATTTTGGCCGCTTCGCGTGGCTCGAGTGCCGGCCGCTCACGGGCCGCACGCACCAGATCCGCGTGCACTTGGCGGCGGCGGGCGCGCCGATCTTGAATGATGTTTTTTACGGCGACCCTGAAGTAAAATTACTGCTCTCCGGGCTGAAGCGTGGCTACAAAGGCCGCGAGGACGAGAAGCCGTTGATTGGGCGCCTCGCGCTCCATGCGAGCGCTTTGACGGTGAAACACCCGACCACGAAGGAACCACTCACGATCGCTGCGCCGCTGCCGCACGAATTTGCAGTCGCGCTCAAATACCTGCGGAAGTTTGCGGCGTGATTTTTGGTCACGCCGCCTCGGGCCGCTTTGACTGGTTAGAAGCGGGAGTTGAGCGCGAAGCTCACCCACGTGACGTTATCGCCTGTGAGGCGGTAGTTACGATCGGGGTATTCGAAACGGCGCATCGCGGTGTAGCCGAAATCGGCTTCGACCTCCATGTTTGAGGCGATTTTGTAAGTCGCGCCCAAGCCACCGCGGACTTCAGAGATGTCCAGGTAGGTATTGTTGAGGCTTTGGATGCCGGGAGCGGGTACGCCGAGGTTTTTGGTGATGCGGTAATTGCCACCGAAGAGACTGAGGCCACCTCGCAAGGTGAGATCGGAATTTAAGGCGTAGGACAGGCCCGTGCGCGGAAAGCCGATGTCGAACTGGAGATCCTGCGCAAATTTAAACCGAAGACCAAGAACCGGGAGCACGGGCCGTTTGTTAAAGGCATTGGCGGTCACGCCAAAAATCCAAGTGATGTAGGCATTGGGGACGTAAAACGTGGCGAGGAAGAGTGGGGCATTGAAGCTGTCGGAGCCGATTTTTTCAAAATCGCCGTAGAGGCCGGGGCGCAGCGAGACGAGGTAAGCCCATTCTTTGCTGAAAAGGCCGCGGACGCCCAGGTTCGCCGAGAATTCCTGCACCGTCTTGGGCAGCGGAGAATTGTCGGGCGTCTCGATCGTGGTATGCGAGTAAGCCACGCCGGGATTGAACAACGTGCCTTTGGCGACGGGTACCCGGCCGGAGGCGCTGAATTCAAAGCGGCTCATGCTGATGCCGTCGATCTTCGTGGCGCCGCGCTTGAAATCACCGGCGCCCGAATACGAGTAGCTGCTGGCAAACGTATCGATCAAAGCCGGACGGAACGTCACGCTGGACGGTTGAGCAAATCCGACGGCGGTGAGGCTGGCGGCAAAAAAGGTGAAGAGGAGGGAGCGGAGGTTCATGATGATTAAATAGCTACGCACCACGGCAGCTCTTAGATGCAGTTTCCAGAAAATTATGGCACCGCTGGTTGCGAGCTATTTGCGAACCCGCGCAGTTTAGGTCGGCTGCGAGGCGCGTTGGGGTAACACCGCCTGCAGCATCACCGCGAAAATCACGCACGTAAAACAACCGATTGGATTGAGCCAGAGGTAGCCGATCTCGCGCGCCGGGTAGGCTTTGCCGAAAAAGAAAATGGCGATGACGACCGTCTGCGCGGCGACTGCGGCCCAGAAGACGGCGGTGCCTTTCACGTGTTTCAAAAAGAACGCGACGACGAACACGCCGAGCAGCGCGGGATAAAAAATGGAGGCTACGATGTTGAGCGCCTCGATGAGGTTTTCCGCGAAGCTCACAAATAGCGCGAAGGCGATGGCGAAGAGCCCCCAAAAAGCGGTGAAGGCTTTGGCCGTACGGACGTTGCGGGCTTCATCGTGAGCGGCGAGTGGGCGGAACGTGCGCCACAGGTCGATCGTGCTCGTGGTGCCCAGGGCGTTCAGCTCGCCGGCTTTGGAGGAAAGCGCCGAAGCAAACATCACGGCGAGCAACAGTCCGATGATGCCGTGCGGGAGCTGCGTAAGGATGAAATGAATGAAGACGAAATCGGAGTCTTTAGTTTTTTTTGTGGTCGGATCGGCGGCTTGTAGCGCGGTGCGGGCTTCTTTGCGGACGGCGTTGGCGGCAGTTTGCGCGGCGAGCATGTCACGGCGGGCCTCGGCGGTGACGGCGGGATCGCTGTCGTTTTGCGCGGTGGTCCACGCGCGGATTTTTTCCTGTTTCGCAGCGTGGAGCGTGGCGTATTTTTCCTCGAGGACGCGGAAACTCGCGGCTTCGGGGCCGGAGAGTTGACGCTGCCACTGGGCCTGATTGTAGACGACCGGTGCGTGCGGCTGCAGCTGATAAAAAACGAAGAGTAACGCACCGAGGATCACGATGAACAACTGCATCGGGATCTTCAGGAGCGCGTTGAACATCAACCCGAGCCGGCCTTCGCGAAGCCGCGCGCCGCCGATATAGCGTTGGACCTGCGACTGATCGGTGCCGAAGTACGAGAGCGAAAGAAAAAATCCGCCGAGCACGCCGCTCCAGACCGTGTAGCGGACTTTAAGGTCGGGATTATAATCGATGGCCTGGAGTTTACCGAGAGCGCCCGCGATGGGGAGCGCGTCAGCGGGGAGTTTCGTGAGCAAAATCACGAAGGCGGTTAACATGCCGCCGAAGATGACGCCCATCTGCCATTTCTGCGTGAGGTTCACGGCTGCGCTACCGCCGGTGACGGTGTAAACAATGGCGAGTAGCCCGGTGCAGACGATGGTGAGATCCAGTCGCCAACCGAGCACGGTCGAAAGGATGATCGCGGGCGCGTAGATGGTGATGCCGGCTTGGAGTCCGCGTTGAAATACGAAGATGCCGGCGCCCAGTAGGCGGGTTTTACGATCGAAACGCTGGCCGAGATATTCGTACGCGGTGTAGACGCCGAGCTTGCGGTAGATCGGCAAAAATACGGCGCACACAACGATGAGCGCGAGCGGTAGGCCAAAATAATTCTGAATAAAAGCGATGCCGTTCTCCGTGGCTTGGCCGGGCAGCGAGAGGTACGTGATCGTGCTGGCCTGCGTGGCCATGACCGAGAGGCCGATGGTGCCCCACTTCGTCGTATTGTTGCCCTTGAGGTAGGTGTTGAGGTTATCGGTGTGGCGCGTGCGCCACGTGCCGTAGGCCGCGACTCCGACGACTGCACCGAGCAGGACGAGCCAATCGAGCAGGTTCATGCGTAGGCGCGGGTGAAGAGCGTGAGCGCGATCACCACCGCGATGAACGCGGCGAGCACGAAAAGGTAGACGCCGCGCCAGGTGCGAAAACCAGGCACGCCGGGAGCGTCATCCGAGGGTGGGGGCGGATTGGAAGGGGTTTTCATTTCCCGAGGGAGATTAAGTTAGCAAAGAGGCGGTAGGCGCCGGGGACGCCGGCGGGGAGTTGGCGGAAGAAGCCGAGGCCCGTGTAAACGTAGTAGCCCTTGCCGTGGCGGGCGACGAGGAGGGAGCCTTTTTGCGGGGCTTCGCCGGCGTCGTTACAAGCGAGCAGGGGAGTGAAACCGGCGCCCCACGCGGTGCCGAAATACGCGCCGCGCTCTTGCACCCAGCCGGACCAGTCGGCGGCGGTGATTTTGTTGGGCGAGTTAAACGCGGGGTGCTTGGGCTCGAGGAGCGTGATAGCGGCGTCTTCGTCGGTGACGCGGGCGTCGTTGCCGCCGAGGGTAAGGGCGTAGGGCGCGAGGCGGTCGGTTTTGAGGTCGCGGCCGGGGCGGTTGTATTGGGCGAGGACGGTGCCGCCGGCTTCAACCCAGGCGAAAAGGGCCGGGAGGTTGGCGGCGAGGTCTTCTCGGGTGTTAAACGCGCGGACGCCGATTACGACGGCGTCGAGGGCGGCGAGTTTTTGCGCCGTGAGATCGGCGCCGGTGAGCGTCGTAACGGTGCAACCGAGTTGAGCGAGGGCGGCGGGGATGTCGTCGCCGGCGCCGGGCAGAAAGCCGATTTTTTTAGCAGTGACCGCGACCTCGAAGGCGACGGCGCGTTGGCGAGCGACCGGTTGGAGAAGCTGCGGTGGGAGGTGCGGGTAGTTCACTTCGTCGCGCGCATGGCGGTAAGTCGCGGCGCCGATCTTCGCGACGGCGCCTAATGTGGCCGACGAAGCGGTGGCGGGCGCGGTGACCTCGAACGTGAGGCGAGATTTCGCGCCGAGCATGGCGAGGGTGAAGGGCTGGGTGGCGGGCGTGGCGCGCCAGCCGGCGGGAAGCTCGAGGGCGACGGTGCCGGCGCGGTCGGGGCGATTGGCGGAAATTTCCACGGTGACGGTGCGGGTAGCGCCGGGCGTGAAAATGGTGACGTCGGCGGTGAAGCCGAGAGAGACGGGCGGAACGATGTCGAGGCGGCGGCGTTTTTCCGTAGAGCCGACACCGCTCACAGAAAAGGGCTCGTCGGCCACGATGAGTTGTTGGCCATCGATTTCAAAAACGTAGTCGAGGGCGACGGCGGGGAGGTTTTCGGCGTTGCTGATGAGAGCCGGATCATCGACACGAGCGAGGCCGGGGCGGCCTTCGGCGCGGAGCCAATACGGCGTGGTGAGTGGCGTCGTAGCGGGTAGCGAAAATTGCGAAACTTGCGTCTCGGTTTTTTGGGCGAGGGTGACGCCGGGGGTGAGACTCGCGCCGGCCGTCGTGCGGGTGGCGAGCCAACGCAGCGGGACGGCGGAGGCCACGGTGTGGGTGAGGCGGAGCGTTTCGCCGGGGACGGCGTCGGGCGTGGCGACCGTGGTGGTGACGGTGAGGCCGAGGCAACTTTGGAGGACGCGGTCGAGTTGGGCGCGTTTGTCGGTGACGAGCGGATCGGCGGGAAGGGCGGCGAGTTTCGCGCGGAGGGCGAGGAGCGCGGGGACGTTGGCGTTAAGATTTTTTTCGTCGAAGCTAGTGAGCGCGGCGGTGGCGAGGGCGTCGATCTCGGCCCCGGGGCCGGGGTAACGTGTGGTCCACGACGTGGCGACGCCTTCGAAAAGTCCCGTCGTGGCGGGTGCGCCGCCGAGCAGCGTGAATGTCTCGGTGCGTGGGCCGCTGCCGACTCCGGCGCCGCGGCCTTGGCCGAAGATGACACCGCCGAGGTTTTGGGTTTTGTGCTGGGCGAGAATGCGCAGCGACAGGGTCGAGAGCGGAATGCCGAGCACCGGGTCGTCGCCGCCGATTTCCACCGCGAGCGCACCGGCGGCGGGTGCGCCACGGCCGAAGGAGCCGTTTTGGAGGATGCGCTTGGGCTGCCAGGGTTTCAGACCTTGGGCGATCTGCTCAGGGTAGGCTTTGGGGTCGCCGGCGAGCTTGAAGGCCTCGATGGAAAGGACCGCGGAGGCGGTGTGGTGGCCGTGGGTGCCGCCGGGTTGCGGCGAAAAACGCGTGAGGATCACGTCGGGTTGAAAGCGCCGAATGACGCGCACGATGTCGCCGATGACCTCGTCGCGACCCCAGACACGTTGCGTGTCGGCGTAATCTTTGGAGAAACCGAAATCGAGGGCGCGGGAAAAGTATTGGCGGGCGCCGTCGAGGCGGCGACCGGCGAGGAGTTCTTGGGTGCGGGCGATGCCGAGTTTGTCGCCAAGTTCGGGGCCGATGACGTTTTGGCCGCCATCGCCGCGCGTGAGCGAGAGATCGGCGGTGCGGTAGCCTTGGCCGCGGGAAAGCCACGCGAGGAGCTGCGTGTTTTCGTCGTCGGGGTGCGCGGCGGTGTAAAGGACCGAGCCGAGTTCGCGGAAGGCGCCCAGCTCGCGAAGAGCTTCAGGAATCGTTGCGGTGGCGGGCTTGGGCACGGCTGGAGCGGGCTCGGCGGCGTGCAACGCCGCGAGGGTGAAAAGGGCAGTGGCGGAGGCGGTGCGAAAAAAGGACATCGGCGGCGTGGGTGGAATGCGGGACGGAGCGAGGCGAACGAAAACGGGAACAACAAAAAGCCCCGACGCAATGACGTCGGGGCTGGGAAAATTACCTCAAAGAAGCGATGAGGTCGTCGTTTTGTTTCAGGAAGGGGCTTTGGGCGCCTTCGGCGGCGATCGCGAGGGTCTTGGATTGGTTGGCGGCGGCGATCGCGGCAGGTTTGTCGCCGAGCCGCGCGAGAATTTTAGCCTTCAAATGAACCATGTAGAACGCGGGTTTTTCGCCGGAGGTGGCAGCGGTGATCCACGTGAGCGCTTTTTTCAAATCGAGGCGGTGCTCGTAGTAGAAACCGGCGGCGCCGTAGTAAAACTGGTTAGACTTTTTGCCCTCGGCGGCGGCCGCGGCTTCGATCTGCGGGACGAGCGTAGCGGTGAGGTCGAACTCAAGTTTCAGGGGTACGCGGGTTTTTTCCCAGCTGATATTGAGTGTGGCGGACTCGTCGCGCAGATCAGCGAAGTCGATCGTGAGCGTTTCGATGGCCTCGGTGAGGGCGACAGGTTTGACGGCCACGCGGGCGATGTCGTTTTTCTGATCGTAGGCGTAGGTGCCCCATTGCTTGGCGGCTTTCTGGACGATGATCGTCCACGTGTCCTGGCCGGGAATGGAGAACAACTCGTAGGTGCCGGTGTCGAGGGCAACGCCTTGGAATTTCACGGGCGTGCTGAAGGTGAGGCGCGTGGCGTTATTGGCGCCGGTGCGCCAGACGCGGCCGTAGGCCTCGATGCCCCCGAAGATCGTGCGGCCCTTCATGCTCGGGCGCGAGTAGGCGACTTCGATATCGGTGAGGCCGACGCGTTGCTTGAGCGTGGCGGCGGGGCTCGGCGCGGGGAACGTGACTTTGGGCGCGGCCGGTGCGGCGGGCGTGGCGGCGGTTTGGGCGCAGAGGCGGGCGCTGCTGGTGCAGGCGAGCGCGAGGAGGACGAGGGAGCGAACGAGGGGGAGTTTCATGGTAATTAAAGCGAAGCGAGGTTAGCAGGACTGACGTAGCGCGAGCGCCGGCGTTGCAAGCGTAGAGCGTAAACGGTTTTTAATTTAGGTAAGACCGGTGATTTCGCCGTCGTCGGTGATATCGATGTGTTCGGCGGCGGGGACTTCGGGGAGGCCGGGCATGCGGAGAATTTCTCCGGCGATCGGCACGAGAAAACCCGCACCGGCGGCGATCTCGATCTCGCGCACGACAAACGTGAAACCGCGCGGACGACCCAGTAGCGCAGGTTGGTCGCTGAACGAATATTGGGTCTTCGCGATGCAGATCGGCAGACCGGCGAGGCCGAGCTCGGTGATGGTTTTGAGATCGGTGCGCGCTTTGGCGCCAAACTCGACGCGGTCGGCGCCGTAGATGCGCGTGGCGACGGCGGTGATTTTTTCTTCGACCGTCTGCGTTAATTCGTAGGCGTAGTGTGGCGCGCGGGGGCGTGGAGATTGTTCGCAAGCGGCGACCAGCGCGGTGGCGGCAGCGAGGGCGCCTTCGCCGCCGAGGCCGAAGTGGTCGCTCGGGACGGCTTGCACGCCGAACTCCGCGCAGAGCTGCACAACGAGGGCGAGCTCGTCGGCGGTGTCCGTCGGGAAACGATTAAGCACGACGATGGGCGTGAGACCGAAGACGCGGGCGTTTTCGAGGTGTTTTTGGAGATTCGCGAAACCGCGGCGGATGGCGTCGGGGTTGGCGGCGGAGAGTTCTTTGAGCGCGGCGCCGCCTTGGTATTTGAGGGCGCGGACGGTGGCGACGAGCGCGAGGGCGTCGGGCCAGAGGCCGGCGGAGCGGCATTTGAGATCGAGGAATTTTTCACCGCCGAGGTCGAAGCCGAAACCGCATTCTGTGACCACATAATCGGCGAGGCTGAGGCCGAGACGCGTGGCGAGGACCGAGTTGGTGCCTTGGGCGATGTTGGCGAACGGGCCGCCGTGGAGAATCGCGGGCGTGCCTTCGTGGGTCTGGACCAGATTGGGGACGATCGCGTCCTTGAGCAGCGCGGCCATGGCGCCGTGGATTTTGAGGTCGCGGGCGTAGATGGGTTTTCGCTCACGGGTGAAACCGATGAAAATACCGCCGAGCCGCGCTTTCAAATCGGCCCGCGAGGAGGCGAGGCATAAAATCGCCATGACCTCCGAGGCAGCGGTGATGTCGAATCCCGTCTCGCGTGGGACGCCGAAACCGCGACCGCCGAGACCGATCATGATGCGGCGCAAGGCGCGGTCGTTCATGTCGAAAACCCGCTTCGTGCGCACCGTCATCGGGTCGAGGCCGAGGACGTTTTTCTTGTTCTGAAGTTGGTTATCGACGCAGGCGGCGAGCAGATTGTGGGCTTTCTCGATGGCGGCGAAATCGCCGTTGAAGTGGAGATTGATGTCGGCGTGCGGGCCGACGCGCGCGCGACCGCCGCCGGTGGCGCCGCCTTTAAGACCAAAGACCGGGCCGAGCGAAGGCTCGCGGAGGACGGCGGCGGCTTTTTTGCCTAGGCGGGTGAGGGCGTCGGCGAGGCCGATGGTGGTGGTCGTCTTGCCCTCCCCGGCGGGCGTCGGGGTAATGGCGGAAACGAGGATCAGGCGTGAGCGCTCGGCGCGGGCGGCGTCGATGCGGGCGAGGGGGAGTTTGGCTTTGAAGCGCCCGTGTAGTTCGAGTTCGTCGGGCGTGACGCCGAGTTTGGCGGCGATTTCGGTGATGGGGCGGAGGACGGATTTCTCGAGGGCGGAGATAGAGTCGAGGGAAGCCATAGAAGAGATGAGATGTACCTAGGTTGCAGCCTGTAGCCCCGGCGTCGAGCGCGGCGTGAATGAACAAACCCAAGAAATTTGACCAGCGGGTGATGGGGTGGGTCGGTCGGACGGACGATTGTGAATTGCGCTCGTAGGGCCGGTAGGCCTGATCGTGGACATGACCCCCGCGTTCCGACGTGTTTTTGACCCTGTGCTGCTCGTGATGTTGAGTTTGGGCTTTTGCGGTGGTTGCGCGGGGCCAACCGGGGTGGCGCCCACGATTGAGACGTCGACAACGGCAATGCTTCCGGTTCCTAAGGTCGCGCCGGGCGATGCGTTCGTGGTGATCTCGGGCGGAGGCACGCCGCTGTCCAATAACTACTCGCAATACCTCCAAGCGCGCGCGCTCAACGAGGCGTGGCGGGCGCGTTACCCGCGCGAGGCCGTGTGGACGTTTTTCGGAGCGGGCAACCGGCCGGGTGCGCCGGCGGTTTTGGCCGATGTGCGCCGCCAATTCAAACACGACGGGCTAATCGTCGAATCGTGGCTACCCGGCGAACTCGCCGAAAATCGGCCCGCGACCAAGGCCGAGATTCTCGGGGCCTTGCAACGCGAGATTTTGCCGCGGGTGGCGCTGGGCGGGACGTTGACGCTCTTCGTCGGTGATCACGGCGAACTTTCCCGTGGCAAAGTTCGCGAGAGCGCGATCACGCTCTGGCAAATGCAGCGCACCGGCAGCGGCGCCAAGGCCAGTTGGCGCTCTGATCCGAAGGAAATCCTCACCGTTTCCGAACTCCGCGCCGCGCTCGACGCCGGACTGGGGCAAGGGCGCGTGGTGTTTTCTTTTACCTGCTGCCACTCGGGCGGATTTCACCACCTCGATGTGCCGCGCGACGCGCCGGCCAATCCGGCGTGGTTTCAAGGGCTGCAACCTGTCGCCTGCGCCGATTGGTCTGAAACGATCCCGCCCGCGCGGATCGCCGGCTTCACGGCGACGACGGAAGATTCACTCGCGGCCGGCTGTGATCCCGACCCAGATCCGGAAAAATGGCGCGGCTACGAACGGCTTTTTCCGGAGGCGTTGCTGGGCATCGATTTGATGTCGGGTAAAAAACTCGCGCCGGCGCTTTCGAATTTCGCCGCGGCGCACACGGCGGCGACTTTGGTGGATCGTACCATTGATAAACCATTTAGCACGAGCGAGGCGTGGCTCGAGCGCTACGCGACCCTCATCGAAACGGTCCTCGCCGAAAGCCCCGCGCTCACGCCGGCCGTGCGCGCGCAGGTCGAGCGCTACCACCGCATCGTCAACGGCGAGGCACCCGGCGTCAGCGACTCCGCCTTTCTCGCGCAGCAGCAACAAACCGAGCGGTTCCTCGCCGCGCTCGCCGAGCAAAACCCTGCGGCGGCGCTGGTGTTGCTCGCCGGCACGCGCGCCGATCTCACCCCCGCGCCCGAAACGACCCCGGGCGGCACGCGGCGACGAGCGGGCGCTCCGACGAATATCCGCAAGCTTTGGTCCGAGACGATTCGCCCCGCGTGGAAGGCCGCGCTCGTCGCCAAAAAAGTCTCCGATATTCCCGAGGTCGCGCGGGCCTTTGAATTGCAACTCATCGCGCTCGAGGAAAAAACGCCCGCGAAAATTTTCCTGCCCGGTGATCGCGATGCCGTGCGCAACGAGCTGTTTTGGCGTTCGGGTTATGCGCAGCTTGACGCGAAGAATCAGGCGCGCGCCGCGGTCGTGGCGCGTTGGGAAGCAGGTCGACGCGCGGCGATTCTCGCTTGGGCGCGCGCCGCGTCGGATGAAAAAATTCGCGCCGCGGCGCTGACGTGGGGTGGTCCCGTGCGCCCTAAAACCGCCCCCGCCGCGCGCGCCAGCAACGTCGCGCCCGAGCTCGGCGAGAAAAAAGAGGCACTGCAACGCGCCTTGTTTTACCGCCGCGTGTTGGGCGCTTGGGCTTTTTTAATCGCCGTTGACGAACGCGGCGCGCTTGAGCGTCTCGCCGCGTGGCGCGCGCTCGAAACCTCGCCACTGCCGTCGTCCTGAGGGCAGCGGGATCCAGCCGGCGAACACGTGGCGGGGCGACTATTGCGCGGCTTTGGCTTCGGCGCGCGCTTCGTATTCGGCGCGGGTGTCGCGCAGCGCGCGCGGAATCTCGGGCGCGGCTTTCATCGGGCGGGCGCGCTGGTTGGCGAGGTATTCCACGACGTCGCGGATTTCGGATTTGGTCAAAATCGTCGCGTAGATTTCCGGCATGCTTGAAGGCGCGGTGTCGCGCTGCGCGATATTAGATTTTTGGATTTCAACGGGCGCGCCTTCGACGGGCTTGAGCGTGAGTGTCGTGGCGGTTTCAGCGCCCACGGTGCCGACGGCGACGCCGCCCGATTTCAACGTTACGGCCACGGTGTCGAAACCGGGGGCGATGTGCGCGTTGGGTTTGATGATGGATTCGAGGAGGTATTCGCGCGGATATTTTGGTCCGATGTCGCCGAGCTCGGGGCCGGCGGCGCCGCCTTGGCCACCGATGGCGTGGCATTTCACGCAAGCCATCACGGGTTGGTTGTGGAAAATTTCTGCGCCGTTTTTGGCGTTGCCGCCGCGGAGTGCGCCGCGGAACGGGGCGAGCGGATCGAGATTTTTGGCGAGCGCGTCCTCGCGCGTGGCGAGGGCGGCTTGCACGGCGGGCGTGGCGCGGGTGGTGGCTGCTTCAATGAGCTCGAGTTGCACGCTGGCGTTGATTTGGCCAGCGGCGAGGCGATCGAGTTGCCCGACCATGAGCGCATCGGCCTCGGGGTGCTTCAAGACGGCGAGGGCGGCGAGGGCGGTGCGTTGTTCGGCGATGCTGCCGTTGACGATGAGGCTTTTGATGACGGGCGCGGCGGCGTCGGGCGAGAGGCCGGCGATGAGCGGTAACGCGGCACCGCGGAGTTCGGCGGCTTTGGAGTCGCCGGCGATTTTCACGGCCGCGGCGAGGCGCGGGTCTTGGAAATGTTTCAGGGCGTTGAGGGCGGCGGTGCGCGCGCCGGGACTTTGCGCGGGGTCACCGACGATGGCAAAGAACGTATCGGCGGCGCTGCGCAGTTCGAGTTTCTCGGCGGCTTTGAGGGCAGCGGTCTGCACGGTGACGGGCGCATCGACGGCAAGGAGCGCGGGCAACACGGGCGCGAGCGCGGCGGGGGCGGGCGCGGCCTCGCGGGTTTTTGCGGCGAACGGTCGATAGACGCCGACGATGCGGTCGCGCTGGGGCGGCGCGGGCCAGTGGGCGAGTTGGGTGAGGGCTTCGGCGCGGAGGAAAGCCGGGGCATCGGCGCGGGCGGCGTAGGTCGCAAGCGCGGCGGCGTGCGCGGGCGTGCCGAGGCGGAAGGTGGCGTTGATCGCGCGCACCATCACGGCTTCGTCGGCGATCGGCTTTTGGAGGAAGGCGGCGAGGGCGGTCGTGCCGGCGTCGATGGGTGCGTCGTTGATGGCGAGGGCGGCCTCGCGGACGAGGTAGGGATCGGCGTCCTTGAGGAACTGGGCGATCTCCGGCGAGCCGGCGCGACGGAAGGCGAGAAGGACGCCGAGACGGACGGCAGGGGATTCGTCGCGGGCGGCGGTCGCGAGAACCTCGCCGGGCCTTGTAGCGTAAACGCCGAACGTGTCCTTGGCGATGCGCTCGAGAGAGTGGCCGCAGCGGACCAAGGCTGACACGAGCGCGTGCCGGAGGTAGGCGTCTTGGTTGTTGTTGGTGCGAAGAGCTTCGAGGATGGCGGGAATATACTTCGGTTCGCCAATTTTACTCAGGCTTTGGGCGGCGAAGAATTTTACCCGACTGCTCTCGTCTTTGAGGGCGGCGATGAAGACATCGAATTGATCAACGGCTTTGTGGTCACCGAGGACCTTGATCGCTTGCGCGCGGACTTCGGCATCGGCGTCTTTGACGAGGGCGCGGAGCGGGTCGAGGGCGAGCTTGCGGTCAACTTTGGCCATCTGACCGAGGCCCCAGATGGCGTGGAGCCGGGCGTAGAGCGGGGTGGTGGTTTGCGTGGCGACGCGCGTGAGCGCGGCGAGGCCGTCGCTTTTGCGGGCGGCGAGTTCAAACTGCGCGGCGCGGCGGACGCGCATGTCGGCGTGGCCGAGGAGCGCGGCGAGTTCGGTAGTGGATTGTTGCGTGTGATCGGCCGCGATGAGGGCTTTGGTCTCGGCGATGATCGGGTCTTTGGCGTGGGCGGGATCGGTGACGGCGTAGATGCGGCCGCGCTTGGACTTGGGCCAGCCGTCGGCCCAGTCGCTCCAATAGAGACGACCGTCGGGACCGAATTTCACATCGGTGGGCAGCGCGCCGCCGAGGAAACGCTCCGCGGTATCGACGGCGTAGGTGGCGCCGGCGGATTTGAGTTTGTAGGCGAAGATGCCCGAGCGGGCGACGTTGCCGACGAAAGTCGTGATGAACAACGCGCCCCGGTAGGAATCGTTGAGGCCGGTGCCCGGATAATAGGTGATGCCCGAGGGGCCGTCCTCGAGGTTGGCGAGCGGGGCGAGGTGGTTGGCGGGTTGGCCGGCGTGGCGCGGGAGCCAGAGGCGTTCGCGGTTCCAAGGGCCGGCGTTGCCCATCGGGGCGTGTTGATAACCGACGCGCCAACCGGAGTCGCCGCCCTCGACGACGTGCACGAGGCGTTCCATATCGCCTTGGTCGCAGTCGTTGTCACCGGTGAACAGATCGCCGACTTCGTTGAACAGGAGGTCTTGGGGATTGCGGAGGCCGGTGGCGAAGAGCTCGACGTTGGAGCCATCAAGATCGCAGCGGAAGACGGAGCCGGCGTCAGGCGTGGCGATGGTGTTGGTGGGTGTCACGACGTGGGCGCCGCGGTCGCCGATGCTGTAGTAAAGTTTGCCGTCGGGGCCGATGGCGAGGCCGTGCATGTCGTGGCCGGTAAAGTTAAACCTCACGCCGTAGCCCGTGCTGAGGTCTTTGCGCGTCTCAGCTTTATTGGTGCCGGTGAAGGCGGTTAGACTCGGGATGTTGGTAAAGTAAACCGTGCCTTGGTGCGGGAGGACGCCGGAGGCGATGCCGTCGATCTCGGAGTTAAAACCATCGGCATATAAAGTGGACGTATCCGCTTTGCCTGTACCGTCGCGGTCTTCGACGAGGCGCACGCGTTCGGTTTCCTTGCGCAGCTCGGCGACGCCCTCGGGGCCGAAGCGGCGGAGAATCATCGCGCGGAAATCGTCCTGCGTGCGGTTGGCGAGTTCGTCTTCGAGGATCCACATGTAGTCGCGGATATCGAGGACGCTGGAGCGGTAGCGGTAAGTCTCGGCGACGAAGGCGCGGCCCTTTTCGTCGAAGTTAAACGCGACGGGGTTGGCGAGCATGGGCTCGGCCGCCCACAGGGAAACGGTGAGGCCGGGCGGGAGCTTGAAGCGCTGGAGGGCGAGGAGGCCCTCGTCGGAGGCGGGGTTGATGTCGGCTTCGGGCTTACGCTCCATGAGCTTTAGTTTGCCGACGACGGATTTGCCTTGGACCACGAGCTCCGCCGCGCTAAGGGGCAAGGCGGCGAGGCCGGCAAGAGCGGAAACGAAAACGACCGACGCGGCCAAGCGCGCGGAAACGAAGCAGGGGAAGCTAATCATTGTGTAAAGGGTTGAGGACAACGTAACCGTTGCGACCTTAGTGAAAGGACGTCGAGCGGCAAGCGGGAGACGGAGAGCGGGCTAAGTCGTTGCACAAATCTTTCCGCGGCTGCGCCCAATCGCTTGCGCAGAGTGGACGAGGTTATCAGCTCAATGATCATCGCTGTACCGCTGCCTGCATGCAAGGCAGACGGGTATTAAATATAAGATTGATTGTGTGTTTAAATAGTTTACATAAAATAACTTACAATTGAGAACGAAGCACCGCAAAACAGAGCCCTTGTAAAATCATATTATCATATTATCAGAGAAAGCATGAGAACTGTCTCTGTCACCGAAGCTGCACGTAATTTTTCCGAACTTGTGAGCAGCGTCCATTACCGCGGCGAAAGCGCGTTGCTCGTCAAGGGCGGTCGGCCCATGGTAAGACTGACCCCGGCACGCCGGCCCAAAACAGGTCGAGACCTAGGTGCTTTCTGGTCCAAACTGCCGCATCTGACTATTACAGAAGCCGAGGGCCTCGAGCGTGACTTGAATGATGCCCGCCGTGCGCTTCATCCCATTAAATCGAAATGGGATTAATCCTCGATACCTCAGTTCTGATCGCCGCCGAAAAGAAGCATCTGGATCTCCTAGGGTTCTTCGCCGCGCATCCAGACGAAACGTTTTTTCTCGCCGCCATTACATGCTCGGAGCTGCTGCACGGAGTCATTCGCGCGCAGCCTGCTATCCGTAAGCACACGCGTGCGGCATTCGTGGAAGCCCTGCTCGCGGAAATTGATACTCTTGATTTTGATTCAGCGGTGGCACGTCGCCACGCCGAATTGTGGGCTGAGCTGGAAAAAAAAGGCCTGATGATTGGTCCCTATGATCTTCTCATCGCTGCGACATGCCTCCACTACGACTACGCGCTCGTCACGCTTAACACGGCAGAGTTTAGGCAAGTCCCTGCGTTGCGACTCGTAGATACCACGGCTTTTGCCCTCAAGTGACACTCGGTCACCGATGCACGGGCAACGCCACCATTTCAGTATTCCTCAAACTGCGGATCAACGGAAGTGCTGTTGGTGATGTCATCAACGGCCAGTTGGAGGTTTTCAGCAACGCCGGAGTGAACCGAGGATTCTTCGCGCTCATGTTGTCGCCGATTTCATCACCCTTCCTTCGATAGAACAGCAGCACCCAGCGCTCGGTCGCGGTCGCAGCCTGATGGCGGCAGAAAAACAGCAGCCGGCGCCCGCCGCCCCTACGAAGTCGCATAAACTTTGTGCAGAGTGGAGCCGGGCGGCTATCCCGGCGCATTGAGCAGGACCGCTGTAGCCTGCGTCTGCTTCAGTTTGGTGAAGATCGCTTTCGTTTCCGCGGCTTCGAAGTCCCGCAATTCCCGCTTTTTGGGCGACGACGGTTTTGGCGTCGTTCGATCTCGCCCGCTATTTACGGCCGCCAATGTCGCGGTTTTCCCAGCCGTTGATGTTGGCGGACGCACGCAGCTAAAGCGCTTGCTCGACCGTGGACTTGTCGGCCACGGCGTGAAGAAGTGACGGAAAAATGAACGAGCGGTGGTTTCGCTCAATCAGCGCACGGGTCGCAGCGCGGCCGTTTTGGCGGGCAGCGCGGCGGCGGCGGGCGCGGGCAACGTCACTTGGCCGGTGGCGGCCCATTCGGCGCCGCGGGCGAAGGTGATTTGGAAACCAAGACCGTGCACCGCGTCGATCGCGTGGCCGAGCGTGGTGTGGAAGACGCGACCCTTACCGTAGGGGATCACCATCAGCATGGGCTCGTGCTCGTTGGTTTTATCGGAAAGCGCGGAGGCGAGGACGGTGACGTTTTCAGCGGGGCCGCGCAGGCCGTGGTAGAGTTCGTCTTTGGCGTGCATCCACTGGGCGGGCAGGCCGCGTAGGATCGGGTGATCGGCGACGTGGGCCTCGACGAGAAATTCATGTTGGGGGCCGTGACCGCCGCCGGGGCCGGCGGTGAGGTCTTTGATCCAGCCCGCGGCGCGGAGGCGGAGGTAGGGGCCGGATTTTTCGTTGCGACCGCCCCAACCGCCAAGGCCGATGATCGCGTTGTATTCGGGCCAGTCAGCGAAGGCGTTATTGGCGGCGTGATAGGAGACGAAGCCCCCACCGTTTTTGACGTAGGCAAGGAACGCGGCTTCGACCGCGGCGGGCCAACGCTCGCCGTTGTAGTTGGAGATGACGACGTCGTAGCCGGCGAAGGTGGGGCGCCATTTGGCCCAGAGCGCGGGCGCGGCGGCTTGGTGGGCGGCGAGGGCGGCGGTGTGTTTTTGGAGGGCTTCAGCGTGCGCAGTTTTCTGCGCGGGCGTGGCGTCTTTGGGCAGACGCGGTGCACCGGGTGCGGCGGCGGGGGAGGTGGAGATCTCGACGGTGAAACGGCCAGTGTCTTCGAGGATGCGTTTAAGCAGCGGGGTGGTGGTGGCCCAGCCGTGATTGTTTTGGCCGTCGAGAATGAGGGCTTTGAGTTTGGCGGGCGCGGCGTGCATCGTGGCGGTGAGCGCGAGCGAGCAGGCAAGGAGGAGGAGGCGAGGGGTTAACATGGGGAGGTTTTAAGAGCGGACGAGGCGCGGGGATTTGTAAAACGTTTTGCGGAAGCGTGGGCGCAAAAAAGGCGAGGCTGGATGGGCCTCGCCTTGAGCGCGTGGGGTGCGCGGCGCGTGCAGGTTTTAGAAGTTGAGCGTGGCGCTGAGGCGGTAGGTGCGGCCGACCTGCCACGTCGCGCCGTAGAATTTGTCGTCGTCGGCGATATT
>CAMDRP010000036.1 GCA_945906965.1 Opitutus sp. GAS368
GTAGTCTATGCGCTCTCACTGCACTTGGTCTTTGTGACCAAATACCGGCAGGGTGCGATCACCGAGCGCGTGCGGGAGCACCTGCGAGAGTCGTTCGCCTCGGTCATGGTCGACTTTGGCGGCGAGCTAAACCAGATGGACGGCGAGGACGACCACGTTCATCTCCTCGTTTCGTTTCCACCCAAATACTCCGTCGCCACCCTCGTCAACTCCCTCAAGGGCGTTTCGGCCCGGCTCCTGCGACAGCGCAATTTTCCTGAGGTGCGCCGGAAACTTTGGGGTACGCACTTCTGGACCCCAAGCTACTTTGCGGCGACCACCGGCGGGGCGACTCTCGCCACCATCAAGCGCTACATCGAGAACCAACGCGCTCCAGCAAAACGTCGTCTGCCAGGCGGCACTTCATCCCGGCCCTAAACGGCCGGGCTTTCGTGCCGTCCCCTGAGGTAAACGTGCCCTATCATCTGCCGTTGCCCGCCGCGTATCGGAACGAGCAGGGCGATTACAAACTCTCGGATGATGGGCGCTTTTTTAGTAAACTGGATTTCAAGCATCGGCCGAAACAATTTCGGACGCTGCGCAGCACCGTGGATATCACGGAGCGCCAAGGTGGATTTGACCTCAATTTTTTGGTCGATGGACCGTCGGGCGTGCTGGTCACGACCGAACTCACGTTTCGGCGCGACGGTAAACTTAAAGGCGTGGCGGCGTTGCCTGAGACGGTTGACCCACGCGGCATGCGGACTGGAGCCACGGCCGCCGAAGATCGCGCGGATAGTTTTATCTTGGCCCGCGGTACGGGTAAATTTACCGCCGGAGCTGATACCATTGAATTTGGCCCGGGGACGACCGCGGGCGCGCCGGGCCGGATGGAAGGCGAGGATTACGCTTGGATTAACGGCCATCTGCGGACGCAGGGGCAGCGAGTTTACCTCACCGGCGTCACGCCTTTTCGCTACACGCTCACGATCCGCTGAGCGGAGGGCCTCGTGTGAGGTCACGAGTCGCGTGTAATTAAGGCTGCATCGGACGATAGATTTTTTGGCGTAGGGCGGGTTCGCGTAGGAGTACGGCTTGAAGAAAACGAAAACTGTCTGCGAGGTAGCCCTCGTAACCACTCGGTTGGCCGTCCCATGTCGTCCAGTCGATGCCTTTCATCGCGGTATCGGTCACGCCGTTTTGGAATTCTCCGCGGGCTTGGCGCATGAGCATGGCGCGCAGGACGCGATCGCCGCGGGCGGGGTCGCCGATTTGGTAATGGGCGGCAATGAAATGCAGTACTTGGCCTGCGGTGATGCCACCATTCATGTAAATTCCGAAGGTGTCGCTGCCGTCGCTCCGCTTCGGTGTGCCGAAACCTGTTTGGATATAATCGCCTTGAGCGATGGGTATCAGGTTGGGCGGGACGCCGAGATCGAAGCGTTCAAATTTTACCTCGGCCATTTTTTGCCAAAGACGGTCGAGCATAGCGCGGGCCGCCTCTGGCGGGATGAGCCCGTACTCGATAGCGAGGCCGCAGGTGGTCGGCGACGCGTAGTCGTGCAACATGCCGTCGGCGCTGCGCCAGCCGGCGAGCAGGCCGGATTTTTCGTTGTAGAGGAGTTTAAAGTACGTCGCTTTGAGCGCATCGGCGCGCGCGGTGTAGCGTGAGGCTTCGCTGGTGCGGCCGAGTTGTTTCTCGAGATCGGCAAGACAGCGAAACGCGCGGTAAATGAGCGCGTTGGTGTAGGCATCTTTGTGGCCGCAGTTGAGTGCGTCCCACCAAGCGCAGGAGCGGTTGGGCTGTTTGAGCGTGTAGAGATTACCGCTTTGCGTGGCTTCGATGAGGCCGTCGCCGTCGACATCACGGCGCGTGAGAAAGTCGGCGATCATTTCAAGGCGCATAATTTTTTGGGCGAGCCACGCCCGATCCTGGGTCACCTCGACGTAGTCCCATGCGGCGATGAGCGGGCCGGCGTTGGCGTCGAGAAAATGCCCGTAGTTCCAGTAGCAGATGATTTCACCGGTTTCTTGGCCGTTGGCATCGCGGAGCATTTTGGTGTCGATCCAGTACTCGATCGTGCGGCGCACCAGCGGCATCAACGAAACGCCGGGGAAAGGCTCCGGAGTGAAGAGCGCTTGATCGGCGTAAAACCAGAGCGAGCAACTGGCGGGATCACTAATGACGTTGTTGCCGAGCATGCCAGCGGGAGCGCTGAAGGGGCGGTTTTGTTCGCCCCAGCGCGAGGTGGGCTGGATCGCGTTGAGCCAGCCGCGGCGAGCCAGTGGCCAGAGTTGCGAATCTTGCAACCCGGCCGGCGCAGCGAGCAACAGGGGTTGAAAGCGTAGAACGCAGGTTTTGTTTCCACGTAGAATCAGATCCGCGCGTTTTTCTTTGCGATCGCCTTCAAAGCGACCCGTGAGTGGCGGACCTTGGATCTGCGTCACGGACATAGGGCCGAAATCGGGCGCGTTAATGATGGCGGGAAAAGTGAAGCTGCCGTCGGGATGCCACTGTGCGGGGATGATGCAGGTGGAGGTGACGCGCGGATCGAAGGGTAGGCGCAGTTCGTCGCCGGTGAATCGTAGTTCAAAACCACCCTCTTGATCGAGCGTGGCGCGGATGTTAACGATGGGTTCGCGCAGAAGATTTTGCTCCACGCGGCGGCCGCCCTCGGTATCCCAGCTAAGAAACGTCACACGCTTCGTTTCTGGAGTAGATTCGATCCGCGCGACGGGGGCGGCGAGCGCGAGCGTCGTAGCGGCCAGAAAACTAAGAAGCGTGCACCACCCGGCGCGGGAAGTGATTTTGAAATCGTTTTTCATAATGGAATACACGGTTAAAGCGGGCTTAGGCATTTTCGGGCTAGGGGAAAAATAGCGGCCCAAGCTCAGCACTCGGGAAATTTAATCTGGGTCTGGGGATCAGAGGAAAAGCACAAGAAACTGTTTCAGATACTCTGCGCGCTCGCGTTGGCGACAACTCTAATGCAGCTCCATTTTGCCCACGCCGCTCGGTGGATCATTTTTGAGTTTGAATCACGTAGTCGGGGCAGCGGCAGGATGATCCGAACCTTGACCGGCTCTCAATAAAATCGGCAATCTTAGCTGTATGACATTCAACTCCCTGCTCGGATTTTTGGTCGTTGGACTCATGGTCTGGTTGGCGCTGGCCTTCAAGCCCCTCCGCAAGGCCATCGGGCTGTTGTTGGTGATCATCGGTGCCATTTTGAGTCTTTCCCTGATCGGCCTGATTTTGGGCGTACCCATGATTTTGGCTGGGGGACTACTGCTGTTTTTCTAGTTCGATGGTCTCGTCGCGGGGTATCGCAATCGAAGAAATTTCACGAAATTAAATCGACACCCTCCTTGCCATAACGCGCTTCATGCACACACCAAACAGGTATGTCACGGAATGGCCCCATCCTGATTTTCCGAGTGTTTAATCACGCAGCGTTTTTATCCCTTTTTTTTGGGCTTCCTTGGGTCGCGCATGGCGCTCTGCCGGTGCCTGAGACGATCGACTTCAATCGCGACGTCCGGCGCGTGCTGTCGGAAAACTGCATCCGCTGCCACGGTCCCGATGAGCAAGACCGCAAGGGCGGCGATGGGGGCGAAGCCGGCCTTCGCCTCGATACTCGCGAAGGTGCGCTCGCGCAGACCGACGGTTACGCGGCCATCATTCCCGGCCAACCCGAGAACAGCGAACTCTACAAACGTATCCTCACCGAGGACGAGAATGACGTGATGCCGCCGGCTGATTCCGGCAAGACGCTCTCGGCTCGCGATAAAGCCGTCCTCAAAGCCTGGATCGAGCAAGGCGCCAACTACGCGCAACATTGGTCCTACGTACCGCCCGTGCGTCCGGCGTTGCCGCCCGTCCACGTCGCGACTTGGCCGACGAACGCGGTGGATCGCTTCATTCTTAATCGCCTCGAGCGCGAAAAACTTTCCCCCTCCGCTGAGGCTGATCGCGTGATCCTCGCGCGCCGCGTCGCGCTCGATCTCACCGGCCTACCGCCGACCCCCGAAGAAGTGAAAAACTTTGAGACCGATGCAGCCCCCGGCGCCTACGAACGCCTCGTGGATCGCCTGCTCGCCAAACCGGCCTTTGGCGAACATTGGTCGCGGCTCTGGCTGGATCAGGCCCGCTACGCGGACTCCGCGGGCTACGTTGATGATCCTGCGCGCACCATCTGGGCCTATCGCGATTACCTGGTTCGCTCCTTTAACGCCAACAAGCCCTTCGATCAATTTACGCTCGAACAACTCGCCGGTGATCTCTTGCCGCATCCGACCGAGGACCAGCTGATCGCGACCGCTTTTCATCGCAACACCCCGACCAACAACGAAGGTGGCACGATCGACGAAGAGTTTCGCACCGTTGCCGTCGTCGATCGGGTAAACACCACCATGACCGTGTGGATGGGTTCCACGATGGCGTGTGCCCAATGCCATACGCACAAATACGATCCGTTTACCCAGACGGATTACTTTCGGCTTTACGCGATTTATAACAACACCGCCGACGAAGACCGCACGGATGAAGCGCCCGTGCTCCCGCTCTTCACGGACGAAAAGAAAAAAGCCCGCGCTCCCTTCGACGCCGAGATCAAGACACTCGAAACGACGATGCGCACGCGCACCCCGGCCTTGCTCGACGCCCAACCCGCTTGGGAAGCCCGTTTTTCCGCGCCGATCGCGTGGCAACCGTTGTCCTCGGCCACGATGACGGCCAAATCCGGCGCAGCCCTCCAGCGCGATGCCGACGGTATCGTGCGCGTCGCCGCTCGCGCTGAGAATGACTCTTATACGTTCGCGACCACCAGCGACACCGCGCAAACGCTCACCGGATTTCGCCTTGAAACCTTTCCCCTCGAAACGAGCGCGTTGACGGGCCCCGTTTCCAACGCCGGCGAATTTGTCGTCACGCGCGTTTTGGCCTCGATCACGCCAGCTGGCCAACAGGAAGTCGCGGGGCGTTATGTGCGCGTCGAGTTACCCGGCCAAGACCGCGTGCTGGCCTTGGCGGAGGTCCAAGTATTCGGCAACGGTGACAACCTCGCGCCCACCGCGACTTCGAGCCAGAGCAGCACTGCCGGCGACAGCGTCGCGAAATTCGCCAACGACGGTCGCACTAACGGCAACGCCGAGAAAGCCCCGGTCACTTCGCTGACCGAAAAAACCGATAATCCCTGGTGGGAACTCGATCTGAAGGCGACTGCACCCGTCGAGCGTATCGTCGTGTGGAAACGCACGGATGGCTCCTTCGGTGCTGAACTTGCTGGCGCTAGGGTAACGTTGCTCGATGAAAAACGCGCGGTCGTCTGGAGTGCCACGCTGGCCACGGCTCCGGCGGCCAGTGCCGAATTCGCTGTGAGTGGCGTGCAGCCGATCCGTCTCGCTTTTGTGCAGGCGGATGTGACCGAGGACGGGTTTGCGGCGGATTCGATTTTGAGTCCGTCGCGTGGCCGTGAACGCGGTTGGGCCGTCGGAGCGCAGAGCAACAAAGCGCATGCTTTGGTCGTGTTGCCCGAGACTCCCGTGGTGTTGCCCGCCGGCGCCCGCCTCACGGTCACCATCGAGCAGAATTCCAAAAAGAAAAACCACACACTCGGTAAATTCCGCCTCACCACGAGCGTCGATGATCGCGCTTCCACCCTTATCCGGATGCCGGAGCCGGTGCTGGCGGCCTTGAAATTACCTGCCGCGCAGCGTTCCGAAGCTGAGCACGAACGCGTCACGGCGCATTATTTGACCGTGGCTCCCGCCTTCGAAACCGAGCGCCAGCGCCTGGCCGCCGTCACCAAGTTACGCGACAAGATCGAGCCCTACACGACGGTGCCGATCATGCACGAAGTCGCCGCCGACAAGACGCGCAAGACCCACCTCCAGCGTCGCGGTAATTACCTTGATCTCGACGCCGAGGTCACCCCCGGGGTGCCAGCGGCGTTGCATCCTTTGCCGTCGGGCGTGAGCGCGGACCGCTTGGGTTTGGCGCGCTGGATCATGGATGAAAAAAATCCGCTCACCTCGCGCGTGATCTCTAATCTATTATGGGAATCTGTGTTCGGCATGGGCCTGGTGCGCACGAGTGAGGATTTCGGCAGCCAAGGCGATCCGCCGTCGCATCCGGAGTTGCTCGATTGGCTAGCGGTCGATTTTCGCGAAAGTGGTTGGGATGTGAAACGACTCCTGCGCTTAATGGTCACCTCGGCGACGTATCGCCAATCCTCGCGCATCACCCCGGACGCGCTCGAGCGTGATGCCGATAACCGACTCTTTGCGCGCGGTCCACGTTTCCGGCTTTCCGCCGAAATGATCCGCGACCAGTCGCTCGCGGTGAGCGGCCTACTCAGCGCTAAGATGTACGGCCCACCCGTGAATCCGCCGAAACCGAAGTTGGGCCTCGCAGCCGGATTCGGCTCCACGCTTGATTGGGAAGACAGCGTGGGCGAAGACCGTTTCCGGCGCGGCCTCTACACGTCGTGGCGCCGCAGTAATCCTTATCCTTCGATGGCGGCCTTTGATGCGCCGAGCCGCGAAGTGTGCACAGTGCGGCGCGAGCGTTCCAACACGCCCTTGCAGGCCCTCGTGACGCTCAACGATCCTGTTTACATTGAGGCCGCGCAAAAACTTTCGCGTCGCATCGCCGCCGTCGTGGGTTCGCCCCAGGAAAAACTCGCGCAAGGTTTCCGTTGGATCCTTGTGCGGGCGCCGAAGGCCGACGAGATGAAGCCGCTACTCGCGCTTTACACGAAATCGCTCGAGCGCTTCTCCCGCGATGCGAACCAGGCCCTCACCGTGGCAACGGTACCGCTCGGGGCGCTCGCGCCGGAGGCGAATGCAGCGGAGTTCGCGGCCTGGACCGTCGTGGGCAACGTGTTGCTCAACCTCGATGAATTTTTAATGAAGCCGTGAGCGGCGACGCCCTATGAATCCTTACCTCGACTCTCTGGTTCACACGACTCGCCGGCATTTTCTGAAGGAATCCGCGGTGGGTTTGGGCGCCATCGCCCTTAGCTCTTTACTTGGGCGCAACGCCATGGGCGCGCCTCTGGCTGCGACCAATCCTCTCGCGGCGCGCCTCCCGCATTTTGCGCCGAAGGCCAAGCGCGTCATTTACCTGCATCTCACGGGCTCGCCGCCCAATCTCGATCTCTTTGATCACAAGCCCGAGTTGGTGAAGCGCGATGGGCAGGATTGCCCGGATGATTTTCTCAAAGGCCGCAAATTCGCCTTCACCGCCGGCAAGCCGAAGCTGATGGGCAGCCCGCGCACCTTTGGGCAGTACGGCCGCAGCGGCCAGTGGATGTCGGATGCAATCCCGCACCTGCACGGCGTGGCCGACGATCTTTGCATCGTGCATTCGATGTACACAGATCAATTTAATCACGCGCCGGCGGAGCTGTTGCTCTTCAGCGGTTCGCCTCGGCCGGGTCGGCCTTCGATGGGCTCGTGGGTCACTTACGGGCTCGGCACGGAAAATCAAAATCTGCCCGGCTACGTCGTGTTGATCTCCAGCGGCACGCAGCCGAATGGCGGAAAGAATTCCTACGGCAGCGGCTTTCTGCCTTCGGTGTATCAAGGCGTCCAATGTCGCTCCAAGGGCGATCCGGTGTTGTACGCATCCGATCCCGCGGGTTTCACGCGCGACCTGCGCCGTGACAGCCTCGACGCGCTGCATGAGCTCAACGAACTCCAAGCCAGCGAGCTCGGGCACCCTGAGACGCGCACGCGCATCGCCCAATACGAACTCGCGTACCGCATGCAGCTGTCGGTGCCCGAGGTGATGGATATCTCGCGCGAGTCGCCGGCGACGATTGCCGCTTACGGCGCGCAGCCCGGTGATTCGAGTTTCGCGAATAACTGCCTCCTCGCGCGGCGCCTCGTCGAGCAAGGCGTGCGCTTCGTGCAACTCTTCGACTGGGGTTGGGATTTTCACGGCACGAGCGAGAAAGAAGATATCCGCGGCGGCCTCACCAAGAAGTGCGGCACCATGGATCAACCCGTCGCGGCGCTCATCAATGACCTTCGCCAACGCGGCCTCTTGGAAGACACGCTGATCGTGCTCGGCGGCGAATTTGGTCGCACGCCCTTCCGCGAAGGCCGTACGGCGACTGGCGAAATTCTCGGCCGCGATCATTATCCGGATTGCTACACCATGGTGCTCGCCGGTGGCGGCATCAAAGGCGGTTTGTCCTACGGCGAGACGGACGAACTCGGCTTCAACATCACGCGCGATCCCGTGCACGTGCACGATTTACAGGCGACGCTCATGAATCAACTCGGCTTCAACCATGAGCGTCTCACCTATCGCTTCGAGGGTCGCGATTACCGTCTCACTGATGTTCACGGCAAAGTCGTGAAGGGGATTTTGACCTGACGGCCTCCGACGCGCGCCTGAGTGGGCGCGCGTGAGATCGGTTCAGTAACCGACGTCGGCGAGCTGGGCGCGGAGCGCCGCTACAGCGGCGGCAGCCTCGGGTGCGGGGCCGGTTTTCCAGAAGCACTCGATCGTGAAACGGTCCTGGTAGCCGATTTTTTTTAACGCACGCAAAAACGGGCGGAAATCTTCGCCGTTCACGCCGGGCGCCGCGCGGTCTTTGTCTTCGGCGAGATGCACGTGGTGGACGGGGCCGACGCGGAGAATGTCGTCGGCCGATTCGCCGTTGCGCAGCATGTGGAAAATATCGACGAGCATCTTCACCGCCGGGTGATTCGCGCGGGCGACGGCCTCGGCGCCTTCGATGATCGTGTTGACGAGGTTGCACTCGCCGCGGTTGAGCGGTTCGACGACGAGCGTCACGCCCTGGGTTTGAGCGAGCGGGGCGAAGAGGCGGAGTGTCTCGACGTATTGCTCAAACGCGCGCGCGGCAGACCAACCCTCGGGGATCATGCGGGCGCCGGCGCTGCCCACGACCATGATGGTCATACCGACTTGGCGGGCGCGGCGAAAAATCGTCTCGGCGTATTGCGTGAGCGCGGCGGTATCAACGGCGGGACCGACGATCTTGAGGCGGGCGGGTAACAAGCAGTTGGCGGCGGGCATCGCGAGTGGACTCGCGCGGAGCGCGGCGGCGTGCATGGCGAACGCGGCCTCGTCAGCAAACGGCAGGAGGAACTCTTGCACGTGGCCCTCAATAAAATCGAAACCGTGCGGAGCGGGCAGGGTGGCGAGCGTGGCGGGATCGAGGCAGAGGCCGATTTGCATAGGGTAAAGTTTAGCCGCAGATTCCGCGGCGGGGTCGACACTCATTTACACTGACGGTCCGTTCGTCGAGTAGCGTCGAAAAGAAACGGACCGCGCCGACCCGCGATTTATGCGGGCGCGGCGCGGGACAAAGACGGATCAACGCGCGAACGATTTGGAGAAATCGGCGGCGGGGGCGGAGGCGACAACTTTCTTGGGTTTGCGGCGGGCGGAGGCAGCGGCCTTTTGGTTCAGCAATTTCGCGTAACGCGCGCCGTTCAGCGGGAGCGAGATCGTCTCGTCGGTCCAGGCGGACAGAAGCATCGCGTTGGCCAGTTCAATGGAGTGGATGCCCTCAGCAGCAGGCGAGAGCAGCGTGGCGCCGTCCAAGATGGCGGCCGTGAAATTCTGGAGGATTTCGTTGTGCTGGCCGCCGTGGTTGGGGGCGCTGATGGCGACGTCCCAAGTGTCAGGTTGCGCGAAACCGGCGGTGGTCTTCCGGGAGAATTCAGACATAGGGATCTCGTTGCGGGTGAAAGTGATCTTGTCGTTTTCGTAAACGACTTTGCCGCGCTCGCCGGTGATTTCCAGGCGGTTGGTGCCGGGGGCTTCGCCGGTTGAGGTGATGAACACGCCGGTCGCACCGTTGGCGAATTCCATGTACGCGGTGACGTCGTCTTCGACCTCGATCTTGTGATACTTACCGAATCCGCAGTGGGCGCGGATGCGCACCGGCATGCCGAAAATCCATTGGAAAAGATCGAGGTTATGCGGGCACTGGTTGAGGAGAACACCGCCGCCTTCGCCGGCCCAAGTGGCGCGCCAGCCGCCGGAGGCGTAGTAGGCCTCGGTCCGAAACCAGTTGGTGATGATCCAATTTACGCGGCGAATTTGGCCGAGTTCGCCGGAGCGGATGAGGTTGCGGATTTTTTGGTAATACGGATCGGTGCGCTGGTTGAACATCGCCGCGAAGATCTGCTTTTTATTTTTGTGCGCCGCGAGCAGGCGTTCGCCGTCGGCTTTGTGGACGGAGACGGGCTTCTCGACCATGACGTGCAAGCCAGCCTTAAGGGCATAGATCCCGAGCGAGGTGTGCTGGTAATGGGGCGTGGCGATGATGATCGCGTCAATGAGGCCGGAATCGATCATCTCCTCGGCGGTCGCGAAGGTCGCGACCTGCGTGAACTTCGCGCGCCGGGCGGCGTCGGGTTCAGCGATGGCTCCTAGAATAAGACGTGGAATTTTGCCGGCGAGGATGCTGTTGGCGTGGGCAGTGCCCATGTTGCCCATGCCGACGATACCGATGCGAACGTTGCTCATAGTTGATGGAAGGGTAAGTTGAAACGCAGGAGAGGGGTCTCCTCAGCGCATGTTTACACCGAAGGTGTGCGGGCGGGTCGGCAAACATTTTTCCCAGAGAAAACGCGGGTTTGAGGCGGATTTTTTAAAAAAGCAGCACTTTAGGAAAAGTCCCGAAAAAGCACTTGCTTAAGACCGGAGCATCTAGCTTGCTGACCCTTCACTTGTTCGGGCTGTAGCGTAGCCTGGTAGCGCGCTTGCATGGGGTGCAAGAGGTCGTGAGTTCGAATCTCACCAGCCCGACCATTTTCTAAAAAGTATCCGAACATAGTTCGGATCGTTTAATGATCTAGAGGACATCCCGGGGGTTAAACGTGTTACGGAACCCGCGCTTTGAGCGCTTCGGCAGTTTAGTTCCGATTTTCCCATTAGAAATCGGTGGACGTTTCGACTCCTGCGAGAGTCAGGCGGCAACTCGGCACACGCGGGTACCCTTCGATCGAGCCGGATTCGCCTCGGAACGAAGGGCGCATGATTGCGCTCAAGCGAAATTTACATTGTTGAGGAGGCCTTGCTCGCCGGCGCTGGCCAGTAGCGCGAGCAGCCGGCCAGCCTCAGCTTGATGCGTGCGGCGTCGGAAGAGCAGAATCAAACCAGGGTGCGTTTCCGAGCTCTGAGCGAGGGCTAGAAAATCCGCGCGATTACATGTAATGACGATGCTGTTCTGCTCGCGGGCGTGTGCCCACACTGCCGCGTCGGTCGTGTCCGGTGGTAGCTCATCACGCAATTCAGCCACCGCGTAACCACGGGCACGCAGCACTCTTGCCACGTCCGCAGCTACGTCGTGATCGCACAGAAATTTCACCGGGCGTCCGGCGGCATCTGCTCCGCCACCAGCGCGTCGATTTCGCCGCGGTGATCTTCGTAGTAGGCGAGGCACTCGAAAACCTGCGCGCGCGTCACATTCGGAAAGCTGCGGCAAACCTCATCGACACTGGAGCCGAGCACGGTGAGGGCGACGACGTCATGCACGCCGATGCGCGTGCCCTCGATAATCGCGCGGCCAGAGCGCACGCCGGGCACGTTCGTCAAGTAGCGGTAGGAGGTGGTTGGCATGAAACTGAGGATGCTGCGCTTAGCATCGACGGCAAGCCCGTGATGCGGCACCCGCCGCCGTTGGCTACCAGTCGATCAGCGCAATGGGGGGCTTTTTTAGATTGCAGGCGGTCGTGGCTCGTTGACGTGACCGCGGAGGGGGCTCTGGCCTCGGCCCGCAATCATAGCGTGGTGTGCATCACGCCAATCGCATAACGCGGAACAAGCCACGGATCCGTGGCTCATAGGGATGCTGCCGATGCACCGCTCCGGTTGGTGCGGAGAGCTTCATCAGTTGGGCTACGTGCTGAAAGCAATCACTGGACGCTGCAGGAGTTTGACCTGAAGATCGGCAACGTCTGCGATTCGGACGAAATCGTCATCAAAAGTAACCACCGTGGCTTTACAGTGCAAAGCGACGCTAGCGATCAATAGGTCGAGCGAACCAGTGCTGATGCCCTGCTTGCGACAGGCTTGGCCAAGGCAGGCCGCCTTGTGCCAAAGGTCGGTTGGCGTTTCAAGTAACGGGAAGTTCTGAAAGTGTTGGGTAAGTTGGCGATTTTCCTCGGGTGTGGCATGGCGGAGAACCTCGAAGGTGACCGGTTCGGCCAGGTGCGCATCGGGGTGCAGAATGTAGGGGGCGATGAATTGCTTGAGCTCCTGTGGGGAGCGCGTCCGCGTGAAATCAATCCAGAGGCTTGTGTCGATCAGTGTGACCATCATTTCCTCCAAGCTTTCGATTGCCCTTCGCTCACAATTTGATCTTTGGCCCGCACCCCCTCGAATCCCGCCAACTCCACGCCCCACTCCCCGGAGATGAATTTCTGGGATAACTTTGCCCGGCGCTTCATCATCAAGGCGTCGTTCACCATCTTGAGGATAGCCGGACCCTTCTTGGATTCACCAGTAAACCGGCAGACTTCCGCTAGTTCAGAATCAGGAATATCAACAGTTACTTTCATGCTTTTAATAGTATTTTATTGGGAAATTACGTCAATAAAATCTGACTTTGGTAGGGCCCTCAATCCTGCTCAAGCCGCAGAATCTTTTGAACAGGTGCGCGGCAACGAGAGAAAATCTGCGTGGTCTGGTTCAAGCGCGTGTGACAATAGCGGGGTGTACACCCGAAATCTCTCGCGGTGCCTATAAAATACGTGCCGGCCTTGCCCCTCGCATCATTTTTCTACCCACCGGCGACCCATTGCGCCGCGACTTCATCGGTGCGCGCGCCTAAGTTAAGCGCTACCTGCGAAATCGCACCTGATCGTAAAAAAGTGCCAGAGATATTGTATTCCCACTTGGTTTTCGGCTCACCGCTCACACCCTTTCACCTATGACATCGCACGCAGCGCACCTCCGCCGCCGCTGGGCCTTGGCTGCGGCGTTGGCTGGCCTAATCGTGGTTGCGTCGAGTCGCAGCGCGGTGGAAGGACCGTCGGTTCGCAATTTCGACAAAGTCGCCCATTTCTCGGTCTACGGACTCCTCGCCACGCTCGTAGTGCGGGCCTTGATCGGGACGCGGGCTTTTTGGGCCATCGTCATCGTTTCGGCTTTCGGCCTGAGCGACGAACTCCATCAACATTTCACGCCTGGGCGCTCAATGGAATTCATGGATTGGGTGGCGGATACGCTCGGGGCCACGCTGGCCGTCGGACTTTACACGTATTGGGCTTGGTATCGGAAATTACTGGAAGCACCGCTTTGGAGTCGTCGTAATTCCAAATTGGCGGAACACTCCGCTCAACGTCCATGACGCCCGAATCCGCCGCCCCACGCATCGCGACCCTCACCGCCGAAATCCGGCGGCATGATGAGCTTTACCGCAACCGCGCGCGGCCCGAGATCGGGGACTTCGAATACGACGCGCTCAAGCGCGAGCTGGAGGAACTCGAGCGTCAATTCCCCGCGCTGATGGTGCCGGATTCGCCGACGCAACGCGTGGGCGACGACCGCGCCGAAGGTTTCGTGCGCACCAAACATCGCCTCGCGATGACCACCCTCGATAACACCTACGACGAGGGCGAACTTCGCGATTTCAACGTGCGTCTCGCCAAACTGTTTGGTCGCGAGGACCTCATGTATTCCGTCGAGCCCAAGATCGACGGCGCCTCGATCAGTGTAACTTACGAAAACGGCAAACTCGTCCGCGCTGTCACGCGCGGCGATGGGGAGGAAGGCGACGACGTCACGGCCAACGTGAAAACCATCGCGCACCTGCCGCATACGCTGCGCGCCCCCGCCGACCTCGCGACGCCGCCCGTGCCAGCGCTAGTCGAAATCCGTGGGGAGATTTTTCTGCGGTTTTCCGAATTCGCCCGCATCAATCAGACGCAGGAAGAAGCCGGACTCGAACCCTACGCGAACCCGCGTAACCTCGCAGCCGGCACGCTTAAACTCCTCGACGCCGCTGAAGTCCGCGCGCGTGGGCTCGAGATTGTGCTCTACGGTTTTGGTGCGCTCGAGCCGCAAGGTTTGTTGGCCTCGCAATCCGATGGGCACGCGGCCCTCGCGCACTGGGGCCTGCCGACCCTCGAACACCGGCGCACGGTGCGCGGGGTTGAGGCGGTGGTCGCGGCGATCCGCGAACTCGATGCGCACCGCTCGACGTTGCCCTACGCGACCGACGGCGCCGTGGTGAAACTCGATGACTTCGCGCTGCAACAGCAGGCCGGTTTTCGCGGCGAAGGTCAGAGCGCGCGGAAACTGTCTCCGCGCTGGGCTTGCGCGTATAAATTTGCGCCCGAGCGCGCCGAGACGCGGCTGAAAGCAATCACCATTCAAGTCGGCCGCACGGGCGTATTGACGCCGGTCGCCGAGCTCGAGCCCGTGCAACTCGCGGGCACGACCGTGGCGCGGGCGACGTTGCACAACCGCGACGAAATTGCGCGCAAAAATATCCGCGTCGGCGACACCGTTTACGTGGAGAAAGCCGGTGAAATTATCCCCGTCGTGATCGCGGTGAATCTGGCGCGCCGTCCGCCGGAGTGCGCGGCGTATGTATTTCCTGAAACCTGTCCGGTGTGCGCTACAGCCACGGTGCACGTGGTGGGCGAGGTCGCGATCCGTTGCCCGAATCCCGATTGCGCGGCGCAACTGGTCGGCCGGCTCGACTACGTCGCCGGTCGCGGCGTGCTGGACCTTGAAGGCCTCGGTGGCGTCGTCGCTGAAAAACTCGTCACCACGGGAGCCGTGCGGGAAATGTTTGAACTGTTCGCGCTCGAGGCGGAGCCGCTCGGCGCGATGAATCTCGGGACTACGGAGGCGCCGCGCATTTTGGGCGTGAAAAACGCGACCAAGATCGTCGATGCGATTGCTCGGGCGCGGGGCTTTGACTTAGGGCGCTGGTTGTTGGCGCTACAGATCCGCGATGTGGGCGGAGCGACCGCGCAGGATATCGCGGCTGCGCACGGAACGCTCGAGGCGGTGGCCCATTCGGAGATTTTACCGCGACTCGCGCGCTTGGCCGATGTCGTCGAAGCCATGAGTGAAGTAAGTCCGCGCTCGCGATTAAATCCGCCGAAGGATGAAACCGAGCGTCAGGCGCGGGCGGAACGCTACGCGGCGCTCGCGGGCGAAAAAGCGGAGCTCGAATCGATCCGTGAGCGCACCCCCGGGGCGGAAAAAATCGGTGCTGAAGTGGCGCGGCACACGGTGGCGTTTTTTCGCTCGGCACGCGGTCAGCGCGCGCTGCGGCGTTTGCATGAGTTGGGTATCACGCCCGTGGCGGCACGGCTGGCGACGGCGCCGGTGGTGGGTGTTTTTTCGGGTCAAACGTTTGTCCTCACGGGGACATTACCGACCCTCACGCGGGAAGCGGCGGCGGCGCAGATCGAAGCCGCCGGCGGGAAAGTAAGCGGCAGCGTCAGTAAAAAAACGAGCTACGTATTGGCCGGCGAAGAAGCGGGTTCCAAGCTGGAAAAAGCGCAAGCGCTCGGCGTAGCCGTGATCGACGAGGCGGAGTTCCTCCGCTTGCTCGGGCCGCTGGTTTAGCCTCCGAGTTTGAAGCTGGCGCTCACTTGGAAGACGGCGCTCACGATCGCGAAGGCGATGAAACCGACAAACGTGAACACGCCACCGAGCACCACGCCGGCGACCATTTTAGTGAACACGTTCAGTTGGCCGGTGATGATTTTTTGGTAGGCCTGCGCGATCTGTTTCAGGCTAGGGACGACGTTGCCGGTGTTTTCACCGATCGCGAGGCGGTCGAGGACGAGGTCGGGGAAACAGCCGGTGCGCATCATGGCGACCGAGAGCGACTCGCCCTCGAGCACGCGGCCGGTGGCGGTCTTGAAGGCTTCGCGGTGAACTTCGTTGCCGATTTGTTTTTCCGTCATGCGCAGCGCTTCGGAGGCGGTGATGCCGTTTTCGAGGAGTACGGAAAGTGTCTGGCTGAAGGAGAGAACGGTCTGCGCGACGATAAACGGACCGATGAGCGGGAGTTTGAGCAGCCACGCATCGGTCTGCGCGCGGCCGGCGGGTGTCTGGCGCCAAGCGAGGAACGAGGTGATCCCGATGACGACGGCGACGACGGCCATGATGCCCCAGATGCTGAGGGCAAAGTTGGAGGCGCCGATGAGTAGCTTGGTGGAGGTGGGCATCTTGCCGCCAAGCGAGCTAAGCAGCGTTTGCAAGCGCGGCAGCAGAAACGTGAGGAAAAATAAAATCACCCCGCCGGACACGAACACCATGAACACCGGGTAGGCGAGGGCCGACATGAGCTGGCTGCGCAGCTCGCGTTGCTCGACCAAGTGCGCGATGAGGCGGGCAAGGGTGTCGTTGAGCGAGCCGGTGGCTTCGCCGGCCTGGATCAAGTTGACGGTGCCGCTATCGAAGACCTCGGGGTAATGACCGAGAGCGCGAGAGAGGGGAGCGCCTTCGCTGATGCGTTCCCAGACGCCGGCGCAGAGGGTGCGCAGGCGGGGTTCTTTGATGCGCGTCGAAAGCAGACGGACGGCTTCTCCGGCGGAAAGGCCGCTGCCGGTCAGATCGTGGAGCGATTCGAGAAACGGCAGGCGCTCGGAGCGGCGCGGGGCTTGGGCGGCGATGCGGGCAGAGGATTTTGGCGCGCGCTTGGCCGTGGCTTTGCCGCCTTTGCCCAGGGGGCCGGCTTGCAGTTCGGTGACGGTGGCCACTTGCAGGCCGCGGGCGGAAAGCAGGCGCAGGGCGTCTTTGCGGCTCGGTGCTTCGAGCTCGGCTAAGACGGATTGGCCGGCGCGGTCGCGGGCGCTGTAGGCGAAGCGGGCCATGTTACTTTTCTACCACGGTCACGACACGGAGGACTTCCTCGAGCGTGGTGTGGCCGGCTTTGACTTTTTCCCAGCCGCTCTGACCCAGGGTGCGCATGCCTTGCTTGCGGGCGGCCTGCGTGAGGGTGCGCGTACTTTCGCGTTTGAGGATGAGCTCGTGGAGCTCGTCGTTGAGGCGGAAAATTTCGAACAGGCCGATGCGGCCGCGGTAGCCGGTGCCGCGGCAACGGTCACAGCCGACGGGGTGTTTGAGTGCGGTGATGAGGTCAGCTTCGGCGGCGTCGCACTCGAGGATGGCGAGGGTCTCGAGGAGTTTGACTTTGCTGATGGGCTCGGTCGCGCAGCAATTGGGGCAGAGGCGGCGCACGAGGCGCTGGGCGATGACGAGCTCGATGGCGGAGGCGACAAGGAACGGCTCGATGCCCATGTCGACGAGTCGCGTGATGGCGCCCGGGGCGTCGTTGGTGTGGAGGGTCGAGAATACCAAGTGACCGGTGAGCGAGGCGCGGATGGCGATCTCGGCGGTGTCTTTGTCGCGGATTTCACCGACCATGATGACGTCGGGGTCTTGCCGGAGAATGGAGCGCAGGGCGCTCGCGAAGGTGAGGCCGATCTCGGAGCGGATCTGCATCTGGTTCACCCCGGGCACTTCGTATTCGATCGGGTCTTCGACGGTGATGATGCGCAGATCAGTGGAATTGATTTTGCGCAGGAACGCGTTGAGCGAGGTGCTCTTGCCGGAACCGGTGGGGCCGGTGACGAGGATGATGCCGTGCGGATAATCGAGGACGCTGATGATTTGGGCCTGCTCGTCGGGGCTCATACCGAGGCGGTCCATCGTGTAGGCTTCCTTTTTTTGATTTAGGAGGCGGAGCGAAACGGACTCGGCGTAAATGGTGGGGGCGGTGGCGACGCGGATGTCGAGGACGGTGTTGCTGGCTTTGAAGTTGATGCGGCCGTCCTGCGGGAGACGTTTTTCGGAGATGTTGAGGCGCGCCATGATCTTCAAGCGCGAGATGATAGCGTCCTGGAAGCGCAGGAGATTTTCCGGGACAGGGACCGGCACGAGCAGACCATCCACGCGGTAGCGGATGCGCAGTTGTTCTTCCTGCGGTTCGAAATGGATGTCGGTGGCTTGATCCTCGACGGCTTGCTTGATGACATCGGTGACGAAGCGGACGACGGCGGCGTCTTCGTCGACGACTTCTTCAGCCTGTTGGACGGCTTCTGGAGCGACGTAGGATTCGTCGCCGTCTTCGAGGGCGCCGGAGCCGACACCGAAGTTTTCTATGATGAGTTGGTGGATACGCTCCGGCACGGCGAGGTGCCATACCAGTGGGCGCGGGGTAAACGTGCGTAACCAATCGGCCATGATCACATCGGGTAACCAGGCGGTCGCTAGATGCAGGGGCGTGCTGGGGGTCGTTTCGGCGGCGTCTTCGCGGTCGGTTGCGGCGGGGCCAAACTGGATCGGGATGATCTGATAATCGTGGACGAGACGAGCCGGGAGGAGGCCGCGAGCGGCGGGATCGGTCTCGAGGTTACTGGCGATATCGAGACCGGCGGCTTGGGCGACGGCGGTGAGCGTCTCGGGCTCGGGCAGCGCGAGGGCGGCGGCGAGCGCGGCGAGGCGTTGGCCGCGCGCGGCTTCGCGCACGGACTGAAGTTGTTCTTCGGTGAGCCGCGCGGCGAGGGCCGCGGGCAAGGAGTCAGAGGCGAGCGCAATCATCGGAGGGAGGCGGCGCGCGGGCTTACTTGAGTTGCTCGATTAGCGAAGGTTTAGCCGGCTTCGAGGGATCGATGAGATATTGGTTAATCTGCTCCTTGTTGGAGAGGCCATCGATGTTCTTCTTCGCGTCCGCGGAGACTTCGCTAGGCTTGATGACGTGGGGGCGAACAAAGAGGAGCAGTTCGGTGCGTTCGCGGGATTTTTCGCGGCCGCCGAGTAGCTGGCTGATAATCGGGATTTCGGCGAGGAAGCCGATCTTGGCGCGGTCGTTGCCGAATTTCTGGCGTTGGAGGCCGCCAAGGACGACCATCTGGTTGTCGTAGACGTTGATGAACGACGTGGCTTGGCGGGTGCCGATGATCGGAACTTGGTTGCCGTCGATGGTAGTGCTGCCGAGCAGGTCGTCGACCTTTTGGTCGATCTTCAGCTGGATACTGCCGTCGTCGCCGATCAGCGGGGTGACCCTCAGGTCGATGGCGATACTTTGATAGGTGTAGGTGGAGCTGGTGCCGCCGGTGGTCGAAACGCTGGTGGTGCCGGTCACGACGGGCCGTTTTTGGCCGACGACGACTTGAGCTTCTTTGTTGTGCGTGGTGACGATGGTGGGAGCGGAGAGGACGTTGACGTTGCTGCGCGTGCCGGCGTCGGTGAGAGCGGCCTTGAGCGAGAGTGGGTCGACGATGCCTTCGGTGATGTTCCAGCCGGCGACGGCGCCGGAGAAGTTGGTGACGGAGCGTACGCCGGTGGTGGCGTTAGTGGCCGCGGTAAGGTTGAGCGCGGTGAGACCGGTTTTGTCGGTGTCGCTCAACGTGACTTCGGCGATGATCACCTCGATGCGGACCTGGGCGAGGATGATGTCGATTTTGTCGACGAGGTCTTTAATGAGGCGGATGTCGTCGCCGGTGCCCGAGACGATGACCGCGTTGCTGCGTTCGTCGTAGGTGACGGTAACCAAGGTGCTGAACTCGTTGGAGCCGGCGAGGGAAGCGATTTCGGGACCTACGCTGTTGACGACGGCCGGCTGCGGTGCGGCCGGTTGCGGTGCGGCGGGTTGGCCGGGGAGGTTGATCTGGCCGGGGCGCACAGACTGGGCGGAGGTTTTCTGGGCGGCGTTGGTTTGGCCGGTCACGAGCTGCGTGAGCAGAGTCGAAACATCTTTGGCGGCGGCGTGCTTCAGGTAGATGACTTCGTTGCGGGTGTTGGGGTCGGCCTTGACGTCGAGTTTGGCGATCAACTCATCGAAGAAGGCATATTGGCGCCGGTCCGCGATAAGGATGATCTGGTTGGTGCGATCGTCGGCGTTGTAGGTGGTGCTGGTGCCGAGCTGCGTCTGGAGGCTGCCGCTCAAGACGGTGCGCAGCTTGTTGACCAAGTCCGAGGCCTTGGCGGATTTGAGTGGATAAAATTTCGGGGTCAGTCCGGTGGTGGCGGGACGATCGAGGGCTTTGATGAGGTTCTCGATGCGCTGGAGGTTAGAGACGGAATCGGTGACGAGCGCAGCGTTGGTTTTATCGAGGATAACCACCCCGCCGCCGACGCCAGGCGTCAGTAAACCCTGAAGTTGGGGCATGAATTCGTTCACGCGCAGGAAATCAAATTGGAAGACCTTGGTAGCGATTTTGCCGGAGGCGGGTTGATCAAAGGCGGAGCCGGCGATCATTTCCGGGGCTTCGGTCTTGGCCTGCGCGAGGGCGATGACTTTAAGGAAACGTTCACCAAGCGGGGCGACGCCGATCTGGTTGAGGGCAAGCAGGGTCTCGATGGCGAGGATAAGCTCGGAGCGCGGGATCGGGCGATCGATAACGAGCGTGTATTCGGCGGTCGGTAGCGCAGCGGGGCGCAAAATGCTGCGGCCCGTGTGGAACTCGAGCGCGGCGAGGACGCCATCGATAGGCAAGCCGCTGATTTTAAACGACGGGATCATCTCGTCGCCATTGGGTTTGACGTCGGGCGCGGCTGGCTTGTCGGCCGGAGCGGGAGCCTGGGCGAACAGACCAGTGGAAAGAGCGAAGAGGCTGGCGACGAGGCTCAGGCGGGCGATACGCGAGGTCATGCGGTAAAGGGCGATAAAAAAGGTTAAGCGCCGGAGGCGCAGAGAGGATTTAGGCAGGAGTAAGCAAGTGGGGTTGTAAACGGTCTTGTGTCATGACGCCACGCGTGGCGGGAAGTTGCCTGCATTTACTTTCTTTTACCTCCCCGTTTTTTAAGGGGTACGCATGAATCTTCATCCTAAATGCTATGTGATGACCTCGTAATATGACTAAGAAACATTTTCAATTTCGTGTTCCAGCGACGCAATTGGTTCATCGCCAGGTCTTCTTCCACGCCGCAAATTCCGCCGGACGCAGCCGGTAGCGGGCGAAGTTGCCCTCGTGCAAGCTCGTGAGTTCGGTCTCGGCCATTTCCGCGAAGCGTTTCCGGTCGTTCGCGTCCGGCAGTTTCTGTGCCTCGCGCCGGACGAAGGCTGCCGCGGCCTTCTTGTCCATGCCGTCGCGGACGACCGCGCCGACGACCTCCTTCAAGCGCTCGCGATGCCGCAACCCGAACGCGTCCGGTTCGCCCAGCGACTGGTGGACCGCAGAGTAACGGGCGCAGGAGCGTTCGTAGGCCCACTCGAAAACGTCGCGCAGGTAGTCAACACGCTTCAGCTCATAGACGCCGAGAGTGGCGCTCGTGTATTCGGACTGCGGCACGTCGACGAACGACAACGGCCCTAGATTGCGCTGCACCAGCGGGATGTTGGCGGCGAGCCGCGACACGCGCTTGTTCACATCTTCAAACGGCTGAAGATAAGGCAGCTGGACCATGGCGAAGAACGCCTGCTCAAACGCATCCTCGATGGCGGAGGCCGTGGCTAGGATTTGATCGAAGCATTCCTCGATCGCTAATGGGACTTCCAGCGGATGAAAGACCGAGCCAGCGATGGCGACCGCGTGCGTGCGCAACCGCCCGCCGGCCGCTGGATCGGGCAGCAAATTCTCGGCGAGCATCGCGTGCAGGTTGCAGAGCGTATAGCGATTGAAACCGATTTCGGCGGCAGGATCAGCCAGTAGCTCGATGGCCGCCTTGTGGTTGAGGATCATCTGGGTCTCCTCGGCGCCCTTGCCCTCGGCATTTTCGCCCTGCTCCAGGAGCCGCTGCGTTTCCAGCAGCGAGTAGGTGTTGCCCTCGAGCCGGCTCGAATTCCAGGAGAGGTCGATGAGGAGCCTGTCCATCACCTTGCGCAGATGTGTGCCGGCCGGCAGCGCTTCGCCTGTAGTCCTGCCGAGCGCCGCTAGCTTGCGACGTAACGCCGGCGAAAGGTAGGCGGACACATTGGGCCGGTAGCCGTCGAGAAACGAAAGATCGTTACCGGCCGGCTTGCGCCGCGCAGAGGGCCGGCTGACGAGCCGCTTGATTTCCTTGGCCGCGGCGGAAAGTCGGACGCCAGTGTCCAGATCTTTGGCGGCCAGTGGAGGTGGCTCCGTGACTGCCGTGGCTCCGGCAGAGTGGTAGCGCTGGCCGGCCCCGGAACTTAACGCCACGAGCTGCTTATCGCTGACGAGTTGCGCGAGCCGCCGCTGTAGTGTGCGTCGCGCCAGCGACCGCGGCAGCTTGCCGGCGATTTTCTCCAGCGAAGCCGGCTGCAGAAAACCCGCCACGGTTTTGAGGATGGCGGCCAGCTCGGCTTTTGGAACCTGTTTCGGCATGGCGCAAGATGTGGCGCAAAGCGGCTGCTTGCGCCATAAAAAATAGATTGTGGCGCGATTTTATGAATCGAGCCACAATTTTTATTTAACAAACAGCATCTTGTGTAATTGCGCCACTTCCTGTCCTCTCCCCGAGGCTAACAACGAGTACGTGTGGGGCTGGCGCCGAAACCATCATGCCCAGCGACGATGCCTAAGCTCTGCAGATTCCAATCGCTGGACCCTTACGAAGGTCGCACTAAGAAGGGCTTCCCGTGAATTTTGCGGTAGCCAGAAGTAGAATGGCCTAGCCCGGGCTTTAACCTCCCGCAGCTCCGAGCACCGGGTCGTGTACCGTGGTAAGCATTTTTCTCGCCGCATCCGCCAGGCCCATCGCGAAGTAGGCGTCATAGGGCGCCCAACCCTTAGCAAATTGGGCGGCACCGTAAACGTTTAGCTGCTCTGCTCCTTAACACCAGGGTGAAGGTTCGCAGGAAGGTTAATGGATTGGATTTGTCGCTTGCGGGCGTTGGGGCTGGGGCCAACGGTTTTCGCTGCGATGGGTAACTCCTTTGGAAAACTTTTTACAATCAGCACCTGGGGCGAGAGCCACGGTCTCGGCGTCGGTGTGACCATCGATGGCTGCCCGCCGGGCTTGCCGATTACGGCCGAGGAAATCCAGGTCGAACTCGACCGGCGTCGGCCGGGTCAGAGCGACATCGTGACGCCCCGCAAAGAAGAGGACAAAGTTGAGATCTGGTCTGGGATTTTTGAGGGCAAAACCACGGGCACGCCAATCACCTTGATTGTGCGCAACGCCGACCAGCGCTCCAACGCCTACGACGAGATGCGCGATAAATTTCGCCCTTCGCACGCCGATTTCACCTATCAACAAAAATTCGGGCTGCGCGATCACCGCGGTGGCGGCCGCAGTTCGGCCCGCGAGACCGTCGGTCGCGTGGCGGCCGGAGCGATTGCTAAAAAGATTTTGGCGCAACGCGCCACCAGCGGCCTAGGCGGCGTGGAAATCCGGGCGTTTTTGACCCAGGTGCACGACATCGCAGCACCCGCGGATGCGTTGGTAAATTTCCCCACGCTAGCGGAAGTCGAGGCGACGCCGGTGCGTTGTCCGCATCGGCCGACGGCGGAAAAAATGATCGAGCGCATCAAGGCCGTCCGCAGCGAAGGCGATTCGGTGGGCGGGGTGATCGAGTGCCGCGTGCGCGGGTTGCCGGCGGGCTTGGGCGTGCCGGTGTTTGATCGGCTCGAGGCGGATCTGGCGAAGGCGATGCTTTCGCTGCCGGCGACGAAAGGCTTTGAAATCGGCAGTGGCTTTGCGGGCGCACAATTGCGCGGCAGCGAGCACAACGACGCGTTTGAAAATCGCGAGGGTGCCGTTCGCACGGCGACGAATCGCTCGGGTGGCGTCCAAGGCGGTATCAGTAACGGCGAGGAAATCGTCTTCCGCGTGGCGTTCAAACCGACGGCGACGATTTTGCAGCTGCAAGCGACCGTGGACAAAACGGGCGCGGCGACGGAGTTGATGGGGCGCGGGCGACACGACCCGTGCGTGGTGCCGCGCGCGGTGCCGATCGTCGAGGCGATGGCGGCCTTGGTGCTACTCGATCACTGGCTGCGCCAGAGCGCGCAGTGCGGGACATTTAAATTTTAAGTCGGTGCGGCGAAAGAATCGTTCGCACTTCGGCGGAGCTTCGCATTGAGTGCTGGATAAATGAACAGCGTGGAAAAACCTTTGGTGTATGTGATCCTCGGTGCGGCCGACTCGGGCCGGCGCGAGGTGTTGTGCGATCTGATTGAAGGCGGGCTGGGCGAGGACGCGCAGCCGGCGGTGATACTGGCGGCGGCGGAACCCGCGGCGGAATTCGACGCTAAGTTGCCCGCCCTCTCGCGCTGGACGTGGACCCTGGCGGGCACGATCGAGGCGGACTTGCCGGCGGGTGCGACCCACGTGTTTTTCGTGACGGACGGACGGCGCAGTCCGGTCGATCAGATGGAAGCGTTCAAGGCGTGGGTCGAAATGAAGCCGGCGGACATCGCGCGGGTTTACACGGTGATCAATTGTCAGTTGGCCGAGAAGCATCCGGCGTTGCGCGCGTGGTATGAGGCGTGCGTGCATTTTTCCGATGTGGCACTACTCAATCGGCGCGAGAGCGTAGGCAACAAATGGATGAGTGATTTTCGCGCGTTTTTCGCGGATCAATTTGTGCCGTGCTTATTTGAATTCGTGAAGGCGGGGCGGGTGAAAAATCCGCCGCTCATCCTCGAGCCGCAGGCGCGGCGGATGACGCATATTTTTGACGACGAGCTTGAATGGTTCGTCGTGGACGAAGAGGGCGTCGAGGACGACGGCAGCGATGCGAAGGACGGCGAAGAGGAAGAAGTCCAAGTCGCCCGCGAGGAAGATCCGTATTTCGCGCGCGATGCGGCGGGCCGTCGCGCGAAGCGCATCGTTGAGATTGCCGAGCTTTTGCCTAAAGTTACCGGCGCGTCCTCGGCGGAAACGAGCTGAGCGGCGGAAAAATAAAAAGCCCCGAGCTCGTATTTTCGAGTCGGGGTGAAGTGGAATCGGAGTGACGGGCGCGGATTATTTGGCGGCGGCGACGGCGGCGACGAAAGCTTTGGCTTTGGCGGTGATCGCGGCCCAATTTTTTTCCTTCAGCGCCTTGGCGTCGACGAGGGAACTGCCGGCCGCGGTGGCAAAGGCGCCGGCTTTGAGGAAGTCACCGATGTTGTTTTCATTCACGCCACCGGTGGGGACCATCTCAATGTGCGGGAGCGGGGCTTTGACCGATTTGATGTAGCCAGGGCCAAAAAATTCGGCGGGGAAAATCTTCGCGGCATCGGCGCCGGCTTCCCAGGCGTTGACGATTTCGGTGGGCGTGAAAGCGCCGGAGAAGATGGGCACACTGTAGCGTTTGCACAGGGTGATGACGTCGGGGCGCAGGGCGGGGGTGACAATGAATTTGGCGCCCGAGAGGATGCCGGCGCGGGCGGTCTCAGCGTCGAGGACGGTGCCGAGGCCGAAGAGGAAATCAGGCAGTTCGGAGGTGGCTTTCTCCAGCATGCGGATGGCGCCGGGGGTGGTCATGGTGAGCTCGATGCTCGTGAGGCCGCCTTCGGCGAGGGCCTTGGCGCAGTCGAGGAGACCGTCGGGGTTGTCGGCGCGGATCAAGGCGATGACGCGTTCGGTGCGAAATTTCTGCAGAATGGCTTCTTTTTTCATGAGAGCCCAGAGGTTGAGGCGCGGCGCGCGGGGAGGGAAACCAAATTTCGCGC
>CAMDRP010000037.1 GCA_945906965.1 Opitutus sp. GAS368
TATCCACGTCCGCTAAGGGCGTGCCGGTATAAGTGAGATTTCCTGCTACATCCTCCGTCAACGCAAAGCTCGCTGGAGCGGAAACCGTGGGGGCGTCGTTGACCGCCGTAAAGTTAAGGGTGCTCGTTGTCGTTGCCGTTAGCGAACCATCGCTGGCCTGCGTCGTCAGCGTCCGACTCGTCGTATTATTAAGCGCACCTTGGTACGTGATCTTTCCCGCCGTCGTAAAATACGTGTTCAGGGCTGACACGGTCCCAGCAAAGGTCCGAGCGGTAGCCGTGCCGCCTACCGTGATGCCCGTACCCGTGTTACCGGTAATCGTACCGTCACTGATAGTCAGGGTCACCGTCAGATTAGTATTATCCACGTCCGCCAAGGGCGTGCCGGTGTAGGTGAGATTTACTGGCGTATCCTCCGTCAACGCGAAGCTAGCCGGCGCCGACACCGTCGGCGCAACGTTGAGCGCTGCGAGAGTGATCGTGCTTGTCGTGCTCGTACTCAAAACACCGTCACTAACCTGCGTCGTCAGCGTCCGACTCGTCGTATTGTTCAGCGCACCTAGGTACGTGATCTTTCCCGCAGTCGTAAAATACGTGTTCAGGTCTGTAATTGTACCGGCAAAAGTCCGAGCGGTAGCCGTGCCGCCTACCGTGATGCCCGTACCCGCGTTACCGGTAATCGTGCCGTCGATGATAGTCAGGGTTACCGTCAGATTAGTACTATCCACGTCCGCCAAGGGCGTGCCGGTGTAGGTTAAATTACCGGCCACGTCTTGGTTCAAGGCAAAGCTAACCGGAGCAGAAACCGTGGGGGCGTCGTTGACCGCCGTAAAGTTAAGGGTGCTCGTTGTCGTTGCAGTTAGCGAACCATCGCTGACCTGAGTCGTCAGCGTCCGACTCGCCGTATTGTTCAGCGCACCTTGGTACCTGATCTTTCCCGCCGTCGTAAAATACGTGTTCAGGTTTGTAATTGTACCAGCAAAGGTCCGAGCGGTAGCCGTGCCGCCTACCGTGATGCCCGTACCAACGTTACCGGTAATCGTACCCTCGCTGATAGTCAGGGTCACCGTCAGATTAGTACTATCCACATCCGCCAAGGGCGTGCCGGAGTAGGTGAGATTTCCTGCCACGTCCTCCGTCAACGCAAAGCTAGCTGGCGCGGAAACCGTGGGGGCGTCGTTGACCGCTGTGAGTGAGATCGTGCTTGTCGTACTCGTATTCAAAGCACCATCGCTGACCTGCGTCGTGAGCGTCCGATTCACCGTACTGTTAAGCGCCCCTTGGTACGTAATCTTTCCCGCCGTCGTAAAATAGGTATTTAGGGCTGACGCGGTCCCGGCAAAGGTCCGAGCGGTAGCCGTGCCGCCTACCGTGATGCCCGTACCCGCGTTACCGGTAATTGTGCCGACGCTGCCACTGATAGTCAGGGTCACCGTCAGATTGGTACTATCCACGTCCGCTAAGGGCGTGCCTGTGTAAGTGAGATTTCCTAGCGTATCCTCCGTTAACGCAAAGCTCACCGGCGCGGAAACGGTGGGGGTGTCGTTCACGCCCGTTAGATTCACCGTATAGCTCGCCGTCGTCGTCGCCGTTCCGTCGCTCACCGTGACGGTATACGTCTCGATCGTGTTTGCTGCGATGGCATTGATCGCCGCCACGTTAGGCGTAAACGTCATCGCGCCGCTCGCCACCGTCACGGCAAGCGTACCGTAGGTCCCAACCAGGCTCGAAACGCCACTGCTCACCGTGCCGTTGGTTATACCATAGCTCAGTATCGTGCCCGCATCGACGTCCGTGGCGCTGAGCGTGTCGGGTCTGACCGTAAACGTATCGCTGGCCGCGGTGTCCGTGTAGGATCGACTGGTGTTGGAGCCGATATACTTTACGATCACGACGCCGGAGCCGCCCGCACCGCCCGCACCGGTACTATAACCCCCACCACCGCCACCACCACCTGTATTGGGAGTCCCTGATGATCCTGCAGCATTATTTGTACTTGTCCCATTGCCACCACCACCAGCTCCACCCGTGCCAAAAGTATTACCATTGCGAGAACTCCCTCCACCACCGCCGGCATAATAGGTGGCAGTTCCAGAAATAGAACTTTGAAGACCGATTCCTCCGTTGCCACCCGTGTTTCCAGTTCCACTCGCACCCGCTCCACCTGCACCGCCGCCACCTCCGCCACCCCATCCTGCGAGCACTTGACTTCCGCCATTGTTACCTTGTCCAGCTGTACCCGCACCCCCTGATTGCAGGGAGCTATCAGCGGGAGAGGCGCCACCACCGGATCCCCCAGCCACACCCGCTAAGCCAGTGGCACCCGATTGGCGGCTAGCACCACCGCCACCACCAAAAGATGTTATTGAGCCAAATACAGAATTGCCGCCTGCTCTTCCCCGAGAGGCAGACGAATCCACGGCACCTGTTCCGGCAGCACCGCCTCCACCTACTGTGACTGTAATAGCTGATCCTGACGTAACGGCATATCCTGTTGCGGTGGAAAACCCTCCTCCTCCTCCTCCTCCACTAAAGAAAGATGCTCCTCCTCCTCCAGCCACGACGAGGACATCGACCACGCCGGAGCCCGTGGGCGTAAAAGTCCCGCTCGCGTTAAAAGTGCGAATGGTGTAGCCGTCCACAATCGTCTGCGTGCCACCGGGTAGCGCTGAAAGCGTGGCAAAGACCGGCGCATCGTTCACCGCCGCCAAAGTCATCGTCACCGTCGCCGCCGCCGAGGAAAGCGTACCGTCTGACGCCGTCACCGTAAAGGTCTTCGCCCCGTTCTCATTCGCCGCCGGCAAATACGTCAGGTACTGCAAATTTACCGCGGTGATCACTTGGTTCACAACCACGTTGTTGCCGGAGAGTTTCAGCGTACCCGTCGCCGGCAAGGTCGCCACTGTGATGCTGACCAGCGCCGTGCCGCCGGTGTAGGCACCGCTAAAATTCGCGGCCGTAAACGTCAGCGTCGTGTCTTCCGTGCCGCTCACCGCGATCGCAGCGAGGGTCGGCGCGGTTTGAGCAAAAGCGCACGTTATATTGATACAAAGAACCGCTAGAAAAAAGCTACGTATCCAAGTATTACTTAAAGTCCGAACGAAGTAATTTTTTAATACAGGGATCATGGCAGGGCAGATCCACCGAGCTCCACGCGGACATCGAGCTTACCCAAAAGAGGCGGTTCTTTAACTTTCAAGGGAAAGACGAGACGGCTTAGCCCACAGCTATTTGATACACGTTCTCGGGTTTAATCGCGAAGCAGGTCTTCCCGGCTGCTTGGCTGGCGATTCCATTGTAGTGCCCCGGCCACGCCGATGGGTTAAAAAATGCGTCGCGCTGGTGCCATCCGCCGAGCCCAAGCTGCCGTCCGTGCCAGCCAGCGTGGTAAAAGTGTAGACGATCGTGTCCGCGAGCGTGTGGCTGGGGGACGAGGGGGCTAGCGCCCCGACGAACCCCAGCAAAAAGTTGAGCGACGAGCGGGGGCAGCTCTTCGTACCCTCCGACCGAAGGCCCGAACGACACCGCCCGATCCCGCCAGCGAGAACTGCGGTAAAAGCGATACGCGCCCCCGAAAGGCGCTGCGCATGTTGTGGCGATGAATAGGAGTGGAGCATAGGTGATCGATCAGACGCGCTGACTGGCTCGTCCATATAGAGGGGATCTTAACAAGGTTATGACACAGCGAGAACGACCTTGTTGGTCGCACTATGGTAGCTTTAAACTAATAGTGCCCGACCTCAGCCCTCCGTCGCCCCGCCCCTTTGCCGAGCATGACGATCCGAAGCTGGAGTTATTTTGATCAATTCGACGCCAACCCAGCAGTTGACGAAAGGCCACAATTGGGTCCAATTGAGTCCATGAGCGCCATTGCCAAGAGCCGGATAGACCCTGAGCTGAAACGCCAGGCTGAGGAAGTGCTGGCAGAGATCGGGCTGAAACCACGGGCCGCCCTAGAGCTCTTTTACACCCAGATTATCAAGCGGCGGGCCATCCCCTTCCCGCTCCAGGCGGACAGCCCGGAAGATGAGGTGCTAAGTGCTGCCGCTCGCCGCAATCAGCTGGCCGATGAGTTCTGAGCATGAAAACGGTGCCTCAAGCAGGCGAAGTTTGGTTCGTGGACTTGGGCCTCGTGGGTAAACCACGCTATGTGCTCGTGTTGGCGGCAAAAATCGATGCCCGACTGGCATTGGGCAGCGTGGTTTTGATCACCACCCAATTTGAGGACACCCCTTACGAGGTCACGCTCCCGCGCGTGCCTTGGTTGCGCGAGCAAAGCTACATCAACGCCCAAAGCCTCCAGCCGGTGAAGTTCACCGAGTTCATTGATAAAGCGCCCGGCACGTTTGACCCGCGCGTCCGAGGGGAAGTGGAAGCCGCGCTCAAGCGCTGGTTGGGGCTCTAATCGATAACTATAGATTGCAGAAGTAAGAGCTACGGTGTGAGTTCAAGCAAACCTAACGACCCCAACAACAACCATGGAACTTAGGCATCTTAGATACTTCGTCGTCCTCGCGAAGGAATTGAACTTCCGGCGCGCGGCGGAAGTTTTGCGTGTGGCGAGTCCCTCGTTGAGCAAGCAGATCAAGGACCTGGAGCACGAACTGGAAGCGCGGCTCTTCGATCGTAATACGAAGATGGTCAAACTCACGAGCGCCGGGGTGGTTTTTCTAGAACAAGCCGAGGCTTTGCTGGCCAAGGCCGACGAGGCGGTTGTAGCGGTCCGCGGGGCGGTCGGGGGCCATTCGGGCAAGTTGATGCTCGGCAATATAGGGCCCATGAGTGGCGAATTTTTACCCGCCACACTCACACGCTTTGCGCAAACGTACCCGCACGTTGATGTTTCTATAAAGGAGATCGGTCCCGACGATCAGATCGCTCAACTCGAAAATAAGCAGATCCAGATTGCATTTACGATTAACCAAGCAGGGGACCCGAAAATTTCCCATCTGGAACACCACGTTATCTTCGAGCGAGATCCGATTGTGCTGCTTTCTAGGTTTCATCCCCTCGCGGCGAAAAAGAGTATAAAGATAACCGAGCTGGCTCAGGATACTATGCTGTGTCTGTCGGATAATGTGAACCATGGGCTCCATGCGACACTCGTGAAGGCGATCTTTAAAAAGCACGCCCTTAAGCCGGCCAAAATAAAACAGGTAAATAGCTTTGGGAGCATGTACGCATATATGATCAGCAATCAGGGTGTAACGACGGGGCCGAAATTGTACCGGGTGCCGCCCCCACCGGGAATAGTGGAACGCCCCATTAAGATGAATAAAAGCGACCCCAAATATCAGATCAGGGCGGTGTGGTTGAAAAATGAGACCTCCGTTCCCGTGAAAAACTTCATCGATGCGCTCAAGCTGGAGACGGGGCTGCTAGAGGGGCCAGCCTAAGGGCCGGCAGCGATTCGCGGTCAAAAGGGCGATGGACCATGCGTAGGGTAATGCTCCTATGGTGCTTCTACATAGGCAATGCGGGCCCATGCATCGAATAAGCTCGATCGTTAATCCAACGAAGGCGCACCAACATCGCTGTGGCCTAAAAAAAGTTGGCCGGTCACGTACCCCTACGTGACCGGCCTTTGCTTTCTTACTTACCCCAATCTCCCCCGCTAGGCGGAGGAGAAATTTATTCCTACAACGAAATAGATAACACAGGTCGCCAAAAGTTCCAGCGAACGACGTGTTTTTATTTTTTTCCTGATCCCCGAGGGAGTTATCGCGTAGAAAAACGGTATTCGGTCGTCGAGCGAAAGGGCGTGCCGGGACGGACAATCGTGGAGGGAAACGTGGGTTGATTAACCGAATCAGGGAAATGCTGCGTCTCGAGGCACACGTAAGCCTTGCGTCCGGCCAGGGATGAGGCGTTAAGCGCACTCGTGTAGAGCTGCATCCCTGGCTCGGTCGTCCACACCTCGACTTGCCGGCCACTCACGGAATCGCCCACCCGAGCAGCGAAGCGCAGGCTGGCATCGCCCTCGGGCCGGTTGATGACGTAGTTATGGTCGTAGATCGCGCGCGGGCCCAAGTCCCCCACCCTGCTGCCCAAGCGCATAGGGCGCGTAAAATCGAAGACGGTGCCGCGTACGGGCGGCAAGGCGCCGGTGGGAAGCTTCTCGGTATCGACGGCGGTGTAGCGCTCGGCGGCGATCTCGACTAAGTAGTCGATGACGTCGGCGCCGGGGTTGAGGTTGAAATAGGCGTGATTAGTGAGGTTGAGCGGCGTGGGCGCACTGGTCGTCGCGGCGTAGTCGAGGCGCAGCGTATCGTCGTCGGTCAACGTATACGTAATCGAAACCGTGAGAGTGCCAGGATAACCTTCCTCGCCAGCGACGCTGATGTAGCTCAGCCGCACACTAGACGAGCGGCCGGCGTCGGGCACCTCGGGGCGCCAGACGACGAATTTAAAGCCACGCTTGCCGCCGTGTATGTGGTGCGGGGGCGAGTTGGGCGTGAGCGTGTAGGTGCGGCCATCGAGCGTGAAGCGGGCGTGGGCGATGCGATTGGCGACGCGACCCATGACGGCGCCGGATTGAGGAAAGCCCTCCGCTATGCCTCGAGGGGTCGGGATGATCTCGTTGACCATGGCGGCGAATTTGCCGGCGCGATCCGGCATGCGCAGATCGGCCAACGTCGCGCCCAAAGTGAGGATCTTGGCGGAGGAGCCGTGGGCATTCGTGAGGGTGAAGCTCTCGACTTCGACGCCTTCGGGGGTACGCCCCACGATGGCGCGTTGCACCGCCGCCGAAGCCGCGGCGGCGCCGAGGACGAGCACGGTAAACGCGAGGAGCAGAACGCGGGGCATGTGTTTTTGAAAAAAGGGGGTAAGAAAGCGGACGATTAAAGCGGGGCGGTGGTGCGCACGCCGTTGACGAGTCGCATGAGCCCGAGCGGGTTCGCGTCTTGAAGCGCCACCGGCAACAACGCCGCCGGGAACCCTTGATAACACACGGGCCGCGCAAAGCGCAGCAACGCCGCCGTGCCAACCGAGGTGAAGCGCGCATCGCTCGCCGCCGGCGAGGGCCCGCCGTGGTGCATCGCGTGGCTCACTTCGACGCCCGTGGGGAAAGCGTTGATCACGAGGCGACCCGCTTTCTGCTCAAGCAAAGCGACCAACGTGCCCGCGGCGGCGAGGTCCTCGGCGTTGCCGTGGAGGGTCGCGGTGAGTTGGCCTTCAAGCGCACGAGCGCAGGCGAGGAGTTCGGCGGGAGTTTCCGCGCGCACAACGAGCGTGAACGGCCCAAACGCCTCCGTCGCCAGCTCCGGGTGTTTTAAGAAATTTGCGGCACTGGTGAGGGCGACACTCGGTTGGCCCTCGGTTTTCTGCGCGACGGGCGCAGCTTGGGCGGTAGCGAGTACCGTGACACCCTCGAGCGCCGTGACCTTTTGGCGATTCTCTTCAAAGGCCGTGCGAATCCCCGGCGTGAGCATCGTCGCGCACGTCGCGCCTTGGACACCGGCCGCGAGCGCTTGGAGAAACGCATCCGTCTCCGCGCCGCGCTGCACCAACACGAGACCGGGCTTGGTGCAGAATTGCCCCACGCCGAGCGTGAACGAACCCAATAAACCCGTCGCAATCGCCGCGCCGCGCTCGCGCACGGCACCGGGTAAAAGAAACACCGGGTTCAAGCTGCTCATCTCCGCAAACACCGGAATCGGATGCGGCCGCGCCGCCGCCGCGTCGCACAACGCGCGCCCCGCCGCATGTGAACCGGTGAAACCCACCGCCGTGGTCGCTGGATGTTTCACCATCGCGATACCGACACTCGCGCCGCCGCCGTGCACAAGAGAAAATAGCCCCGCCGGCAAAGCGCACGCCGCAACCGCACGCACCACGGCCTGACCGACAAGTTCGGCGGTGCCGGCGTGAGCGCGATGCGCTTTGACGATGACCGGGCAACCGGCCGCAAGGGCTGATGCCGTGTCGCCGCCCGCGACCGAGAACGCGAAAGGAAAGTTACTCGAACCAAAAACGACGACCGGCCCGAGCGCGATCAACATGCGCCGCAGATCGGGCCGCGGGAGGGGTTGCCGCTCAGGCAACGCCGGATCGATGCGCGCATCGACCCACGAGCCGTCGCGCACGACGGCGGCAAACAAACGGAGTTGGCCGCAGGTGCGCGCGCGTTCGCCGGTGAGACGCGCGAGCGGAAGGCCGGTCTCAGCGTGGGCGCGTTGGAGGAGCGTCTCGCCGAGCGCTTCAATCTCGGTGGCGATGGCCTCGAGGAGTTGCGCACGCGTGGCCGCGGGACGTTCGCGGTAATCTTCAAAGGCCCGCGCCGCCGCTTGGAGCGCAGTGTCGACTTCGCCGAGCGAGGCTTCGTGAAAATCAGGCGCGAGCGTTTCGCCCGTAGCAGGATTGATCGCGCGAAAGGTCGCGCCGCCGGGGGCGCCGGGCTGGCCGGCAAGCAGACTTTTTCCAGTGAGGCTCATAAAGATTAGGCGCGGGGGATAAACGCGCTCCACAGGCAGACACGACTCCAACGCGGACATAAACGAGAAAATTAAAAAAGCTCGCGACCCGACCGACACTTTTTCGTGTCCTTAAGGTCGCAACTCGTTACCAATCTCCCCATGAAGAACCGCCGCGAAATCGTCGAGAACTGGCTGCCACGTTACACCGGTGTTCCGTTAAACAAGTTTGGCGACTACATCCTGCTCACCAACTTCGACCGCTACGTCCAACTCTTCGCCCAGTGGCACCGCGTGCCGGTCCAGGGCAAAGACAAACCCATGTCGTCCGCTACCGCGGGCGATATCACGATCATCAATTTCGGCATGGGTAGCGCCACCGCCGCGACGGTGATGGATCTGCTCAGCGCGATCAAACCCAAGGCCGTACTATTTCTCGGCAAATGCGGCGGCGTGAAACACCGAGCTGAAATCGGCGACCTCATTTTACCCATCGCCGCCGTCCGCGGTGAAGGCACGAGCAACGATTACTTCCCGCCCGAGGTGCCCGCGTTGCCGGCTTTCGCACTGCAGAAAGCCATCTCGACGACGATCCGCGATTTTTCGCGCGATTACTGGACTGGCACCATTTACACGACCAACCGCCGCGTCTGGGAGCACGACGAGGCGTTTAAAAAATACCTCAAAAAAATCCACGTCCTCGCCGTCGATATGGAGACGGCGACGATCTTCATGACGGGCTTTTTTAATCAAATTCCGACGGGTGCGCTGTTGCTCGTCTCCGATCAACCGATGTTTCCAGAGGGCGTAAAAACCGCCGAGAGCGACAAGGAAGTCGATGCCACCTACGTCAACGACCACCTCAAAATCGGCATCGCCGCCTTGAAGCAGTTGATCAACAAGGGCCTCACCGTGAAACACCTCCGGTTCTGATGCGAACCCTCCGACTCATGAGCTGCCCGCCTCGGTTCCTTCTCGCGCTTCTCGCGTGCGCCGTCGCCGTGACTCCCGGGCGAGCCGTCAACAACTCCGCGAGCCTGTCGTTCGCCTTCGAGCCCACGCACGGCGCGCCGGCGGTTTCGATCGTGCAACCCGCCGATTACCTCTGCGCCAACGTCTCGATCCGCAGCACCCTCAAAGAACCCGAGCGCCAGGCCGCAGCGATTCAGGAAATTGTGCGCCGCCTCACCACTGCCGTCCAGAGTTCCAACACCTTCCAACTCCACCAAGGCCCCGCCCGTATCTTTGGCGGCAGCAGCAGCGCCAGTTATCTTTCCAGCCGCTCCAACACCACGCCAGGTTCGCTCCAAACCAACCTTCGCGTCCTCTGCCCGCTCACGCCTGAGGCCGAGATTTTCGAGATCATCCGGCGCGTCACCCAATTCATCACTCGCATCGAAGTCCCCGCCGACGCCGAGGTGCGTATCGTCAACACGACCCTCGCCGTCGCTGGCGCCGAGCAACAACGCGACCGGCTCATGCAGCTCATACGAGAGCAAATTTCCAAAACTCGCGAGCAACTCGGCGCCAACGTCGTCACCGTCACCGGTCTCGACAGCCCCGTGCTTGTGCGCCCGCTCGATTCGCTCACCGTCGAGCTCTACCTCGACTACCAACTCAGCGCCACGCTGGAGAAATAAACCCCGCGCCCTCAGCGCCGCTCACGGTACCACGTCGAACAAAAACGGCACGAACACCTCGCTTCCCGCGAGGTTAACCTGCGCCCAGATCACGTAACGCCCCGCTTCGGGGATCGTGATTTTAAACGACAACGTCGGCAGCGTTGCATCCGGTCGTAGGCTCAAATCCGTCTCCATCGGGTGCAGATGCGCGAAGCCGCTGCGCTTAGCATCAAACGCGACGAGGTGCGCGTACGCTTCCATCACCGGCTCAAGCGGGACGACACCGCCGTCGATTTTCTTGACGCTAAATTTTAAATCCGCCGCCTGGCGCGCGCGCACCGGCAAACTCGCCGGATCGAGGGTGAAACGATAACCGCCTTGCTCTGCGGTCCATGCGGTCACGATCCCAACGGGCGATTCACCCTCGAGGTAGCCTAGGGTGAGCCGCACGCCTTCCACCACCAGATCGGCGTTGGCGTAGAGGCTGCGCGCGGTCGCCGCCGGAGTGAAATCCGCAAAGAATCGGTAAGTACCGCCGAGCCGTGGCGTGAATAAAAAAGCCCATTCGCCGGGGCGCCGCGTCGGCTCGGGATGTACATGTTGATATTCGGTCAAGGTAGGATCCGTGATTAAAAGATGCAGCTTCTTGCCGTGCATCACGAGTAGGTCCTCGGGGGCAATCGGTTTTCCGCCGGCGGTGACCAGCGTGAGGGTGACCCGAAGTTCTTCCCCCCTCTTCGGCGTGCCCTCGGTTTTCAACGTCATCTTCACCGGCGAGCGCGCGGCGATGACGGGAATAAACTGCGGGTTAGCCGGGTCGCAATAATCCACGGAGTTTTTTCCACTCACGCGGAAATCCATGTGATTTAGGTTCGTGCCGGTCGGTATAAATCGGAAAAATAAAAACACGGCCAACGCCACCGTCGTGATGACGGCGATTTGCCGGAGTTGCGCTGCTGAGAATCCCGTGCTCGGAGGAGGCTGGCTCATTGGCTGGCCTTCATTTTTGCGACGAATTCGCGCGCTTCCCAGACGCTGCCATCAGCGCGGTGGATGATCTTGCCTCGTTCATCAACCAATACAGTCGCAAGCGTGTGCTTAAGCAAGTCGCCCTCGAATTCCGCGATGATGCCAAACTGGGTGAGCAAATCACGGATCGCGCTTTCCGGCCCAGTGAGGAACGAAAAATTTGCCGTGTCGATACCCCGCACCGTCGCGTATTCCTGCAAGACGGCCGGCGTGTCGAAGGAGGGATCGAGCGTGATCGAGACAAACTCGATGCCGGCGACGGCGGCTTCGCGCGCGAGTTTCTGCGTGGCCATCATCTTCGCGGTCGAGGCCGGGCACATCGTCGCAACCGGGCAACGGGTGAAGATGAAATTCATCATCACTTTTTTGCCGCGGAAATGTCCACTGGCGATCGCCTGGCCGGCTTGGTTGTAGAGCGTGAAATCGGGCATCGCTTCGCCGACTTCGCGGTAGACGTTTTTGCCGCGGGTCATGGTATTTTCGCGGAGGCCACGGGCCGCGGCGGCCACCGCGGTGGTGGCGAGGCGGTCATCGGGCCAGATTTTCTCCAAACGAAAGTCGCCGTCTGGGCTTGGAATCATCTCGGCGCGGATGCGTTGGCCGGTTTTAGCGGCGGCGAGGTCGGCGGCGCTGACGAGGAACTCCATCGTCATCGCCGGCATGTAGCCTTTGATCTCATCATGTTGAACAATCAACACTTTGCGCGTGGCGTCGACGCCGGTGATTTCGCCGGTCAACGGGTAACGGTCGGCGGCGGTCTTGGTGGCGGCGGGCGCGGCCACGGGGACGACGGGCGCGGGCGGTTGGCCGCAGGCGCCAAGGGCGAGCACCAGCGTGGCGCCGCCGATCCAGCCGCCGAGCCGGTTATAAGAATTCATATCACTACGGATTCGCCGCGGCATAATTTTGTCAAAGGGTTTGCCGCAAACAGAAGCGTGGTTTCTGTTCGGCCAACGTTTTCATCATGACCGACGCCGCTTATCCTCATCGCTCTTCGACCTACAAGCCTGCCGTCGCCTGGTTTGCTTATCTAGGCAGCGCGTGGGTTTTCGTCCTCGTGGCGCTCGGGGCGTTCACGACCAGCATCGGAGCCGGGATGGCGTTTCTCGACTGGCCGTTGTCCAATGGCTCGGTGAATCCGGCGGGCTGGCTGACGGAGATGGATAAATTTGCGGAGCATTCGCATCGATTAAGCGCGAGTGTGATGAGTGCGGTGACGATTATCCTCGCTATGGTGTTGTGGCGCACGGAGTCGAGAAAGTGGCTACGCCAGCTCGCGCTGTTAGCCGTGGCTTTGGTTTTGTTTCAGGCGCTGGTGGGCGGGCTGCGGGTGTTGCTCGATCACCTGCACGTCGCGATGGTGGATACGAGCGTGGGCCGGCTATTTGCGATGCTCCACGCCTGCCTCGCGCAACTTTTTGCCTGCACCTTGATCGCCATCGCTTGCTCGCTCTCGCGCGGCTGGATCACGCGGGCCACGCCGTTGAGTTGTGGCGTGCGCCGGGCGGGCATAATCTGTTGCGGGCTGATTTTCGTCCAACTCGCAATCGCCGCAGTGATGCGCCACAGCTTCGCGGGGATGGCGATCCCCACATTTCCGGCCTCGGCGCCGGACGGCAGTTGGTTGCCGCCCGCGTGGAATTTCCGCGTAGGCATCCATTTCGCGCACCGCGTCATGGCGGCGGTGTTGTCGGTGGCGCTCGTGTGGTTTACAGTGAAAATCTGGCGGGATCGCGGAGCGACGCTGCTGATGCGCTGCGGCGCCGCGGTGCTGGTGAATTTGCTGGGGCTGCAGGTGTTGTTGGGGGCTTGGATCATTTGGAGCCAACGCTCGGCCGCGATAACGACGGGGCATGTGCTCGTGGGCGCGGCGACGCTGGTGACTACTTTTGGGCTGACTTGGCTCGCGCACCGCGACGTCGTGGAAGCGCATTCCGTGAAATAAATAACTATGACCGCCGAACCCGCCGTCGCGGCCAGCCCCGCGAAATTTTCCGATTACCTCGAGCTCACTAAGCCGCGCCTGAGTCTGCTGTCGGTGCTGACCGCGTTGGCGGCGTACGCGGCGGCACGGCCGGAGTACAGCACCTCGCAACTGGTGCTATTGATTATAGGTACTTCGTTGGCGGCGGGTGGCGTCGCGGCGCTCAACCAGTGGTTGGAGTCGGACACGGATGCGTTGATGAAGCGCACGGCGGATCGCCCGATTCCAGCGGGGAAAGTCGCGACGGGGTCGGCGTTTGTCGTGGGTGGGCTGATGTGCGTGGCCGCGTTGTTTATTTTGTTTTCGCGCGTGGGTTATCTCTGCGCGGGCATGGCGTTACTGACGATGGTCGCGTACCTGTGTTGGTACACGCCAGCGAAGCGTTGGTCGCGGTGGAGCACGGAGATCGGGGCGGTGGCGGGAGCGTTGCCGCCGTTGATCGGTTGGACGGCGGCCGAGGGCCGGGTGAGCGAGCTGGGGTGGATTCTTTTTGGGCTACTGTTTTTCTGGCAGATCCCGCATTTCATGGCGATCGCATGGACGTACCGGCGCGATTACACGGCGGTACATTTTCCGATGTTGTCAGTGCGCGATGAGAAGGGCGGGATCGTCGCGGCGTGGTCGTTGGTGACGACGCTCGGGCTCGTGGCGGTGAGTGTGTTGCCGTGGGCGCTGGGTCTGGCCACGGTGTGGTCGGGCGGCGTGGCGGTGGCGGGCGGGTTGTGGTTCATCGTGCGGGCCGGGATTTTTCTACGGGCCGAAGGGCGGGACGCGGCGGCGCGGCAACTTTTCCTGTGTTCCATCGCGTACTTGCCGCTCGTGCTGGGCGCACTCGTGGCGGACCGGATCGTGAATTTTTAAAAAAACCCCCAAGACCTCCATGACGATTAACGACATTCCCGCCCTAAACGCCTCGCTCAACGCCGTCGCCACGGTACTGATCTCGACGGGTTTCGTGTTGATCAAAACCGGTCACAAAGTCGCGCATCGGGCGGCGATGGTGAGTGCAGGGATCGTCTCGGCGATTTTTCTAGTGGGCTACGTGACGCACAAAGTGCTAAAGGGCATGGCGGCGGGCGCGGGCGAGGCGGTGCACACGCAGTTCGGCGGCGAGGGGGCGATCCGCATCGTTTATTATGTGATGCTGATCACTCACGTGGCGCTAGCGATCAGCATCGCGTACTTAGTGCCGCGGACCTTTGCCTTGGCATTTAAGGGGGATTTTGAGCGCCACAAACGTTGGGCGCGGGTAGTGTTTCCCATCTGGTGGTACGTTTCGGTGACGGGTGTACTGGTTTATTTCTTTCTTTATCAGTGGTGGCCGGCGAAAGGTTGAGCCGTGCGGGCCCAAAAAAGCCGGACCCAAGTGGGCCCGGCTTTTCTATTTTAAGCTAAACGAGCTTATTTGACCGTGATAACGCCCTTCATGCCGACCATGAAGTGGGCGGGAAACGAGCAGATGAACGGGTAGTCGCCCGTCTCGGCGGGAACCTTGAAGGTGATTTCGGCGGATTTACGCGGTCCGAGCATCGGGGTGTAGGCGAGGACTTGGCCCTTGAGGGACACGGGGATGTAGTCGGTGGCCTTGGCGGTGGTGGCAGCCGTGGCGAAGGCGTTCACGTCGGAGCCTTTTTTGAGGATGACGAGGTTGTGGCCCATCGCCTCTTTCGGCATGGTGCCAATGTTTTTGAGGGTGATTTTGAGCACTTCGCCAGGTTTGGCCTCGATGGTGGCGAGGTTGAATTTCATATTATCACCGGCGGTGATTTCGATGGCGCGCGGAGCCGCAGCGGCCGCGAGGGCGACACTCTGACCGAGGCCAGAGAGCAGGAGAGCAGAGAGGGAAACCAGGAAGAGGTTGCGAGTTTTCATGACGTAACGACCGTCGGCGACCCTTTCGCGACTGGCAAACTCGAAGGACGATAAATTAGCAGAAACACACCGGGGGGTTAAAAACTCTGATGAGCAGGGCGAAACGCTCGCGCTAATGCCCCTGCGAGCCATATTAATACGTGACGCAGAGACCACCCGCTAGGTTGCGATGTGCCGAGCAGAGATTAGGATTTCACGACCATTATCGTATTCTTACTTGAAATAATGAACGGTTCGCGGACTCTCTACCGAGTTTGGCGAATCACCTAGCCTAAATTAATTTTACTGAACCGCACCATGCGCTTGTCCTCCCTTCTCACCTCCACCGCCCGTTGGGGCCGCGCCGGCTTTGCCCTCGGCGCCCTCGCCCTCCTATCCGGTTGCGATTACAACTTCTGGCGCATGGATGGACACCAATCCACCATCAAGGTAGCCGGCCCTGTGGCCCGCTCGCAACTCGAGGTGTTTTACGTCACGTGCTGGGTGACGCTCGTCATTTTCATCCTCGTCGGCGGCGTGCTCGCCTACGCGACGTTGAAGTTCCGCGCCAAGACCGAGGCCGAGGAAAAAGCCGTCCCGCCCGAGCAAGGCCACGGCAACCCGTTCATCGAACTCGGCCTCATCGGCGCCTCGGTTTTAGCCCTGGTGATCATCGCGATTCCCACCCTTGAAGGCATCTGGTACACCTACGATGTGCCCGAGGACCGCAAGGCCGACACTTACGAGATCACCGCGACCGGTTACCAATGGTGGTTTAAATTTGAATATCCCAGCGAGCAGATCGCTGGCACCGGCGCCCTCACCACGGGTAACGAACTCGTCATCCCCGCCGGCCGCCCGGTGCGCATTAACATCCGCACCGTCGACGTGATCCACAGCTTTTGGGTCCCGAAACTCGCCGGCAAGGTCGACATGATGCCTAACCGAGCCAACTTCCTCTGGCTCCAAGCCGACGAGCCCGGCTACTTCTGGGGTCAGTGCGCCGAGTATTGCGGCGATTCCCACGCCGTCATGCGTTTCCGCGTCATCGCGCTCTCGCCAAAGGACTTCGCTGACTGGGTTGCCCAACAAACTTCGCCCGCCCGCAACGTCACGCCGAAACCCGGCGAGACCCCCAAGGCCCAATTTGCCTCGCTCCGCACGTTTAAGCAGAACGAAACCGGCATCACCGATAAATACGACGTCGCTCCCCTCGAAGCTTGGAAAGCCAAGCAATTCCCCGAAAAAGACGAAAACGCCGCCCTCATAGCCCAAGGTAAAACCTTGTTTGTAGCCAAGACCTGTGCCTCCTGCCACGAAGTCCGCGGCCATGGCGCCGCCGGTATCAGCGGCCCCAACCTCACCCATATTGGCTCACGTTCCATGATCGCCGCCGGCCTGATCGAGAATAACGCCGAGCAACTTCAACGCTGGATCCACGATCCAGGTTCCGTGAAGCCCGGCAACAAGATGGCCAAAGCCTATATCGACAATAACATTAAGCTAACGAACGAAGAAGAAGTCGCCCTCGTCGCCTATCTCCAAAGCCTCAAATAATCCCGCACCATGGAAGCCATTCTTAAATCCGACCTGCAAGCGAAGGACACGCACGCGCCCGCGAAGTCCGCCCTCTTCTGGCGCCCCACCGCCCAGACCGGACTCGTCAGCTGGCTGACCACCGTCGATCATAAAAAGATCGGGTTCCTCTACGGCGTGTTCGCACTGTTCTTCTTCTTGGTTGGCGGCGTCGAAGCGCTACTCATCCGCCTCCAGCTGATGTATCCCAACGGCACCGTGCTCACCGCGCAGCAGTACAACACGATGTTCACGATGCACGGCACGACGATGATCTTTTTGGCGATCATGCCTCTGTCGGCCGCGTTTTTTAACTTCATCATGCCGCTCCAAATCGGAGCGCGCGACGTCGCCTTCCCCCGCCTCAACGCCTTCTCGCTGTGGACCTTCGTCGCCGGCGCAGTCATCATCAACCTTGGCTGGTTTATGCACGACGGTGCGCCCGATGGCGGTTGGGTCGGCTACGCCCCGCTTACCTCCAAGACCTTCGCTCCCGATCACTCGATCGACATGTGGGTGATGGGCCTCCAGCTCCTCGGCGTGGCTTCGATTGCCGCCTCACTGAACTTCATCGTCACCATCATCAATCTCCGCGCCCCTGGCATGACGATGATGCGCCTGCCCGTCTTCACGTGGATGACGCTGATCACGGCTTTCCTCATCGTCCTCTCCTTCCCCTTCATCACCATCGCTCTGGTTGAGCTGATGATGGACCGGCTCTTCGGCACGAGTTTCTTCGAGGTCTCCAACGGCGGTATGCCGATCCTCTGGCAACATCTCTTCTGGGTCTTCGGCCACCCTGAAGTTTACATTCTGATTCTGCCCGCGATGGGTATCGTCTCGGAAATCCTTCCGACCTTCTCCCGCAAACCTCTCTTCGGTTATCCGATCGTGGTGTTCTCTGGCGCGTCTATCGGCTTCCTCGGTTTCTCCGTCTGGAGCCATCACATGTTCACCACGGGCATGGGCACCATGGCCACCGCGGCCTTCGCTCTCGCTACCATGGCCATCGCCGTACCGACCGGGGTAAAGATCTTCAACTGGATCGGTACGCTTTGGGACGGCCGCCTCTCGATGCGCACACCCATGATGTTTGCCCTCGGCTTTGTCTGGATGTTCATGATCGGCGGTTTCTCGGGCGTCATGCACTCGGCCGCTCCCGCCGATGCGCAACAACAGGACAGCTACTTCGTCATCGCTCACTTCCACTACGTGCTCATCGGTGGCTCGCTCTTCGCGCTCCTCGCCGGCATCCACTACTGGTTCCCGCTCATGTTTGGCCGCAAGGTCAGTGAATTCTGGGGCAAACTCTCCTTCTGGGTCATCTTCGCCGGCTTCAACATCACGTTCTTTCCGATGCACTTCCTCGGCCTGAACGGCATGCCCCGCCGCACGTTCACCTATGACTCCAATCTTGGCTGGAACGCCGCCAACTACATCGCTACCATCGGCGCGCTCATACTCGGCGTCGGTATCTTCATCTACTTCGCCGTAATGGTTTACACCTTCTTAAAGGGCGAGAAAGTCGGCAAAGACATCTGGGACGCGCGCACCCTCGAGTGGAGCCTGCCAAATCCCCCGCCCGAGTATAACTACCGCGTCATCCCGACCGTCCACGCGCGCGATGCTTACTGGTATAACAAGCAGCACAAAGCCGAGATCGCCCAAGAGGAAGCCGAACACGCTAAAGCTGAAGCGGCGCACGGCGGCATCCACATGCCGCACCAGTCGATCTATCCCTTTGTAGCCAGCCTCGGCCTCTTCATCGCCGCGATCGGCATCTCGGTGATTGACCACGACCCGAGTCCCGGCTTCTGGGGCAAGAAAATCGGCATCTCCATGATCGGTGGCGTCGTTATGCTCGCCGGCATCTATTTCTGGGCCCTCGAAGGCAACGAAGGCTACCACCTGCATCCCGACGATGAAGGCCACGCCCCGACCGATAAAAAAGCCGCTCAACACTAACCAGCGCCTCAACCGCTCCGCACCGTCCACGCTTCCCAACCCGATTTAATTCCATGAGCAGTCACGCTGGTACCATTGACCACCACCACGATCCGAGCACCTCGACCGGCATCCCCAACAAAAAGTTGCTGATGTGGACGTTCCTAGCTTCGGACTGCATGTTCTTCGGTGCGCTCATCTCAACGCACCTGATTTACCGCCTGCACCCGATGCCGGATGCGCCTTCGCCGAAGAATATCTTCAGCCTAGAGCTCACCTCTTTCTCGACGTTCATCCTGCTCATGTCGTCGCTCATGATGGCGCTCGCCGTCACTGCGATCCAGAAGGGCAACCTCAAGAGCATGCGCTGGTCGATTTTGACCACGATTTTCTTCGGCTCGATCTTCCTTGGCTGCCAAGTGTACGAGTTCCAGGAATTCGTTGAGATCAAAAAAATGACGATCACCAACAGCATGTTGGGCACGACGTTCTACACGCTCACCGGTACGCACGGTACGCACGTCGCCATCGGCGTGTTATGGCTGATTTTGATGTATGTGCGCTCCTTCCAGCCTCCGGAATCCGGCCGCAACGCCGCTTGGTTCATCCGCCACGCCGTCCACATCGTAGTAATCGTCGGAGCCATTTTGCTCGCGATCTTCGCCACGCTCGCCCTCGTCCACACCTTGCACACCGGCGGTAGTATCGGCGCCTTCTTGGGCGGTCATTTCGCCATGCTCGCCGGCCTGCTCGCGTGTATCGCCGCCGGCATTTTCCTCGCTCGTCCGAACGGCCCGGTGAACTTCGGCGAAGCCAACGCCATCGACGTCGAATCCATGGGCCTTTACTGGCACTTCGTTGATATCGTCTGGATCGTCATCTTTACCGCCGTCTATCTCCTCGAATATCTCTGATAATCACCATGAGCGCTCCCGCCCACTCCGCCCCGTCCGCCGACGATCACGGCCACGACGAAAGCAAGTTTCAGATCTACGTGCAGATCGCCATGCTCCTCGCCGTCATCACCGGCGTCGAGATCGTCGGTATTTACCTGCCCTTCGCCAAATGGATCATCGTGACCGGCTTGGTCGTGCTCTCAGTCGTGAAGTTCATGTACGTGATCTTCTACTTCATGCACCTGCGCTGGGATAAACCCTTTTGCACGATCATGTTTTTCATCGGACTGGTGCTGGCCAGTGGCACCACTTGGGCCCTGCTTGAACTGTTCATGGTGAAAGACAGCTTGCCGCTCCCGGTCTGAGCGACGCAGTCCCGAGGCGAAAAATTCAAACCACCACGGCGGCCTCTGGGCCGCCTTTCTTTTTCCCATGATCGACTGGCGCCACTGGCACAATGAACCCTACTTGGTCGGTGGGCTCGTGCTCCTCGGCTGGCTCTACGCGATCCTCGCCGGCCCGCTGCGCGCGCGCCTCGCCCCCGGCGCACCTTACCCTCGCGGCCAAGCCGCGCAGTTTTACACCGCGCTCGTGATCTTCTACCTCGCGGTGGGCTCGCCCCTCGACCAGATCGGCGAACGCTTCCTCTTTAGCGTGCACATGCTGCAACATCAATTATTGATCTACGGCGCGGCCATATTCTTCCTCCGCGGCCTGCCCGTCTGGATGGTCGATCCCGTGCTCGATCGCAACGACTGGCGCGGACCGCTCCGGCTATTGTTCAATCCCCTTATCGCCGGCATCCTCTACACGCTCATCATCAGTCTCTGGCACGCGCCATCGGCCTACGACTGGGCCTTGCAGAACAAAACCGTGCACGTGATCGAACATCTCATGTTTTTTGGCGCCGGTCTGTTGTATTGGTGGCCGCTACTCAGCCCATCGCGCGCCTTCCCGCCGCTGCCTTACGGCGTGCGCATGATCTACCTCTTCGGCATGTTGATCGCGATGACCCCGGTCTTCGCGTACATCACGTTTACCCGCGATATCCTTTACCCCACCTACGAATACGCCCCGCGCTTGATCGCCGATTTCACGGCCAGCGAAGATCAACTCCTCGCCGGCGTGAGCATGAAACTCGTGGGTTTAGTCGTCGCCCTCGCCGCCTTCGGCGTGTGCTTCTTCAAGTGGTCGGCCGCCTCCGAAAATAAAAAGACCGGCCCGTGACCGGTCTTAGCGAGAAGTAAATCGTACTTCGGGGGCTCAAGCCTTCGCGGCGCCGATAAGATCGTCGATTGAGTCGCTCTCCACGTTGATATCGGCAAACAACCACGACGACAAATACCGCTCCGAGGCCGAGGCGATGATCACCACGATGCGCTTGCCCTTGTTTTCGGGCCGTTGCGCAAGTTGCAGAGCCGACCAAACGGCCGCGCCCGAGGAAATACCGATCGGAATACCGTCGAGCTGATTGACCTGCTTCGACACCGGACCGGAATCGGCTTCCTTCACGCGAATCACCTCGTCGTAGAGCTTGGTGTTCAGCACCGCCGGGACAAAACCCGCGCCGATACCCTGCAATTTATGCGGGCCGGGCGCGCCACCCGAAAGCACGGGCGAGGCGTCGGGTTCGACGGCAACGATTTTCACCGCGGGATTGCGCGCCTTCAACACTTCACCAATGCCGGTGATCGTGCCGCCCGTGCCCACACCGGCGACCAGGAAATCCACTTTGCCGTCGGTATCGCGCCAGATTTCTTCGGCCGTGGTCTTACGGTGGATCGCAGGGTTATCGGGATTGGCAAACTGCTGAAGGATGACCGCCCCAGGAATCTTGGCGGCGAGTTCCTCGGCCTTGGCGATGGCGCCTTTCATGCCCTTGGTTCCTTCGGTGAGCACGAGACGCGCGCCGAGAACTTTGAGGAGTTTACGACGCTCGATGGTCATCGTCTCGGGCATGGTGAGAATCAACTTGAGGCCTTTGGCCGCGGCGACGAAGGCGAGCGCAATGCCGGTGTTGCCTGAGGTCGGCTCGATGAGGACCGTGTCTTGGGTGATTTTGCCGCTGCGCAGCGCTTCGTCGATCATAGCGAAGCCGATGCGATCCTTCACGCTCGAGAGCGGATTGAAGAACTCGAGTTTGAGTAGGATCTCCGCCTGCGCACCGTGTGCGGCCGCGGTGCGGTTAAGCCGCACGAGCGGGGTGTTACCGATCGTTTCCGTGATGTCGTTGTATATTTTAGCCATGGTGGGATTGAGTTAGTTTTTAGGGTGAAATTACCAAGAGAAAATTAAATCGCATAGTCGTCACTGAACGCATGCGTACGCCGCAAACGCAGCGAAACCTGCTCGTGGAGCTTGAGGTCGAGCCCGACGAGTTCGGATCGGGAAAGTTCCACTTCGATCCGTTCGCGGCCGGGCATGTGTTCGAGCGATAGCCTCGCTTGCGGCCCCGCCGCGTGAATTGCACGGACTTCGGCGAAGAAGCCGGCCGCGCCCGCGCCCGGCACGTGGCGCGAAATGGCGATGTCATGCGGGCGCACATAAATCTGGCCGTCGCGCATGAGCGCCGGAGCACCGGGTGTCACGGCGGGCGCCAGCGCAGACGCACGCAGGACATTTACGTTGCCAAGGAATTGATAAACAAAGGGCGTCGCAGGCCGGTCGTAGACTTCTTGCGGGGTACCAACTTGCTCGATCTTGGCCTGATTCATGATCACGACTTCGTCGGCGATCTCGAGGGCCTCTTCTTGGTCGTGCGTGACGAAGAGCGTCGTGAGATGAATCTCCTCGTGGAAACGCCGGAGCCAACGCCGCAGTTCCTTGCGGACCTTGGCGTCGAGTGCACCGAAGGGTTCGTCGAGCAGCAATACCTTGGGCTCGACCGCGAGGGCGCGTGCCAGCGCGACGCGTTGCCGTTGACCACCGGAGAGTTGGCTGGGGAAACGCGCGTCGAGGCCCTCGAGTTGCACAAGTTTCAACAACCGGTGCACGCGGTCCGCGATGTCACTCGCTGGCGGGCGATCGCGGCGCGGCCGGACGTTGAGCCCGAAGGCGATGTTCTCAAACACCGTCATATGCCGGAACAACGCGTAATGTTGAAACACGAAACCAACTTTGCGTTTACCCGCCGGCACGCGCGTCACGTCTTCACCGTGAAAGGCGATGCGCCCAGAGCCGATATCGGGCTCATCGAGTCCGGCGATGATGCGTAGCAACGTGGTTTTTCCGGAACCCGAGGGACCAAGTAACGCGACGAGTTTGCCCGCGGGGACATTGAGATCGATGCCGCCAAGAGCGGTGAAAGCACCGAACGATTTGCGGATGTTGGAGACGTGGATGCTCATGCGGCGAGAGGTTTCAAGCGGCGTGCGCCTGGGCGTGGCGCCACTCGACGATGGATTTGAGCACAAGCGTCACCAACGCCAGCAACGCGAGCAACGAAGCCACGGCAAACGCGCCGACGAAGTTGTATTCGTTGTAGAGAATCTCGACGTGCAAGGGCATGGTGTTGGTCTCGCCGCGGATGTGGCCGCTCACGACGGAGACGGCGCCGAATTCACCCATGGCGCGGGCGTTGCAGAGGATGACGCCGTAGAGCAGGCCCCATTTGATGTTGGGCAACGTCACGCGCCAGAACGTCTGCCAACCATTAGCCCCAAGCGTAATCGCAGCGTATTCTTCCTCGCTGCCTTGCGCCTGCATGAGCGGAATCAATTCACGTGCGACAAAGGGAAAGGTCACAAACGTCGTCGCGAGCACGATCCCCGGCACCGCGAAAATGATTTTCATATCGTGCTCGATTAACCACGGGCCGAGCCAACCCTGCGCGCCAAAAACGAGCACGTAAATCAAGCCCGAGATCACCGGCGAAACCGCAAACGGCAAATCGATGAGCGTGATGAGCAGGCTTTTTCCGCGGAAAGAATATTTGGCGATACACCACGCCGCCGCGACGCCGAAGAGGACGTTAGCCGGCACGGAAATGAGCGCGGCGATCAGCGTGAGTTTCACCGACGCGAGCGCATCGACATCACCCACCGCTGCGAAATACGCTCCCACCCCTCGCCGCAACGCCTCGCCAAACACCGCCGCGAGCGGCAGCAACAGAAAGAACGCGAGAAATACCAAAGCGATACCCGTCAGCAACCACCGCACCCAGCGTGGATCCTGCGTCGCACGCAGCGGCGCCCCAGCGATCGGGCGGGCCTTGGCGAGAGCAGAGGTGACGACGACAGCCATGTTAACAAATCGGCGCGAGGCCGCCGCGAAATCCGCGCAGCGGATGCAAACGCATGAAAGCGGACGTGCTCATACGCGGTGATGACGACGGCTCCATTTCTGGATGAGGTTGATGAGCAAGAGCAGACCGAACGACGCCGTGAGCATCACGACCGCGATCGCCGTGGCGCCGCGGTAATCGTATTGCTCGAGCTTCGTGATGATGAGCAGCGGCACGATTTCCGTGCGCATGGGCATGTTGCCCGAAATGAAAACCACCGAGCCGTACTCGCCAAGCGCCCGCGCAAACGAGAGCGCAAACCCCGTGAGCAACGCCGGAAATAACTCGGGCAACAGCACCCGCGAGATCGTCTGCCAGCGATTGGCCCCGAGGCTCGCCGCAGCCTCCTCGAGTTCGGGTTGTAGTTCTTCGAGCACCGGTTGCAACGTGCGCACCACAAATGGCAGCCCGATAAACGTGAGCGCGACGAAGACGCCGATTTCCGTAAACGCGATTTTTACGCCGTGCGGTTCGAGCCATTGGCCAAGCCAGCCGTTTTTCGCGTAGATCGCCGTGAGAGCGATGCCGGCGACCGCCGTGGGTAAAGCGAACGGCAAATCGACGAGCGCATCGAGGATGCGTTTGCCCGGGAACGCATAACGCACGAGCACCCACGCGACGATGAGGCCGAAAAATGCATTCACACTCGCCGCGGCTAAAGACGCAAAAAAACTCAGGCGATACGCTGCCATCACCCGCGGCGAGGCGACAGCGGCGACGAACTCGGCCCACGACATGCCCGCGGTTTTGAGAAATGCCGCCGACAAGGGCACGAGCACGATGAGCCCGAGGTAGGCCAGCGTGAAGCCCAGCGAGAGGCCGAAGCCCGGCAGAACCGAATGCTCTTTGCGGAGGAGGGACATCAGCGCGCGTAGATTTGATCAAAAACGCCGCCATCAGCGAAATGAGTTTTCTGAGCCTGGGTCCAACCCCCGAATGCGGCGTCGATCGTGACGAGTTCGAGTTGCGGAAAATGCTGCGCGTATTGGATCGCGACCGCGGGCGAGGTCGGCCGATAAAAATGGCGCACCACGATGTGCTGAGCCTCTTCGGAAAAAAGATATTCTAAGTAAGCTTGGGCGACGACTTGGGTGCCTTTCTTTTTCACGTTTTTATCGACGAGACACACCGCTGGCTCGGCAAGAATGCTCAACGAAGGCACGATAATTTCGTAGCCTTCGGCGCGGAATTCTTTTTGCGCAAGATGCGCTTCGTTTTCCCAAGTGAGCAGCACGTCGCCGATACCGCGTTGGGCAAAGGTCGTGGTGGAGCCGCGCGCACCGCTGTCGAGCACGGGCACATTTTTCAAAAGACTCGCGACGAATTTCTGCGCGCCCGCTGCGCTGCCGGTGTGACGCCGCGCGTAAGCCCACGCGGCGAGATAATTCCACCGCGCGCCACCCGAGGTTTTGGGATTAGGCGTGATGACGGCGACGCCCGGTTTCACGAGGTCGCCCCAATCTTTAATTGCCTTGGGGTTTCCCTGGCGAACGAGGAAAACAATGGTACTGGTGTACGGTGAAGCGTTGCGCGGCAGGCGCTTTTGCCAATCGCTCGGAATGAGTTGCGCGTGCTCATGCAGCGCGTCGATGTCTGCGGCGAGAGCGAGCGTGACCACATCGGCTTGGAGCCCGTCGATCACACCGCGGGCCTGTTTACCCGAGCCACCGTGAGATTGTTTGATAACGACTATGTCGCCAGTCTGGGCTTTCCAATGCGCAGCAAATGCGGGGTTTAAATCAGCGTAGAATTC
>CAMDRP010000038.1 GCA_945906965.1 Opitutus sp. GAS368
CTGGTGGCGCGGCCGGCGTCGCTTAGGTGCTGCCGGAGGGCATTCACTTCCGCGGTGAGCGTGGTGCGGGTGGCGATGATATCGGAGCTGTGGATAATGAAATTTGCGCCCGCCGCGCACCAGCTGGCCTCCCGGGAGACATCCATCCAAGAGTGAATCCCAGCCCCGATACCGGCGGCGCGGGCCCGCCGAAAAATATCCGTTACGGCCGCTTCGAACTCGGGCGTATCGTAGCGCTCCGGCTGGCCTAAGCTGCACGATAAATCATGGGGTCCGATCAGGACGGCATCGAGTCCGTCCACCGCGAGAATTTCATCCAGGGCCTCAATGGCGGGCACGCTTTCGATGTTAACAATCAGAGAGTGGGCGCGATTCTGCGTGGCGACATAAGCTTCCAGTGCAGGCTCAAAGGGCGTTTGGAGAGAAAGTGCCGCCCGGAGTTTGGCGCCTTTGACCGGTCGACGTTTGACGGCGCCCACCAGCTCGCGCACCTCCGCCGCGGTTTCCACGTAGGGCGCAATTAAACCACACGCGCCGCCGTCCAGGATTTGGCAGGCGGCATAAGGATCCGGGGAGCTAATGCGGACCACCGGGGCGAGGCCGGCGTAGCGGTAAGCTTGGCACATCCAGGACAGCTTTTCGCGATCGATGGTGATGTGCTCGGTATCGATGAAAACAAAATCCAACGGCATGCTGGCGAGCAGTGGCACCCAGCGCGGCGAGGTGGACGCGATCATGGTGCCATAGACGCGCCGGCCTGAATGCAGCGCGTCGCGGAATTCAGAACCGTTCATACAATAAAGGATGACACCCGGGGATGCCGTTGCGGAAGGAAGGGCATCAAGGTAAACTTAATTAACATACGCGCCCGAGTCTTTGCGCGGTAGTGTGGCCCGGGGGGTTATCCCCGATCCAGCGAGAGTCGATGGGTTCGGCGGCGAGTTGGTAGCGCGTGTCGGTGGACAGGCGGAAGCGATCGGTCTGATTATCCAAACTGCCGTGCACGAGCGTCATGTTGAAAATCATGGCATCGCCCAGTCGAAATTCAGGTGAAGTCAGCCAACGGCCGCCCAAGCTTGCTTGCAGAGCGGTGGCGTTTTTTGAAAGCGTGCCATCCCACCACTTTTTCCCCGAAGCGTAATCGGCGGCGTCTTCGCGGTTGGTGCAGTACTCATCAACGTCGCGCGAGAGATAGGGTTTGAGCTCGGCGTTTTTCTGGTGCGAACCCTCGAGCACCATCAACCCACCGAGATTTAGGCTCACATCGCCCAGGGGGACCCAAGTCGTGTAAAGATTATGGGTGCCTCGACCCATATAAACGAGATCACAGTGGATCGGGCTGCCCAGACCGGGGCCTTTGGTGCGAAACCAAATGAAGTCGAAATGCCGCACCGACCCGCCGAGAAAATTTTTGAAAAAATCGATGATGCGCGGGCCAAAAAGAAGGTTTTGCAGTAAAGGATCCTTTTGATTGAGCGGGTTGCCCATGGCTCGGCCCACCTCACGGCCATGGAAGCGGGCCTCATCGCTCGGGGCTCCGGGCTGTAGAAAACCCAATGCGTCCAATTGGCGAGTGAGGGAGTCACGCACTGCCTGGACCTGCGCGCGCGGCCAAAATTCGCGGAGGTAAAGATAGCCGTCTTCCTCCATGCGTTCTTGCAAAAGCGCCGGCGACTCCGCCGGATTCGACTCTAAGAGAAAGCCGAATTTATCGTCGCTGAGCTCAAGCGGTAGCCCGTGGGCGTACAAGTGCGGCGGCGCGACCGAGACAGAGGGGTTCGTTGCAGACATGGGGTGGTAACGAGTTTAAAACTTAAAACGCCGCCGCGCTCGCCACAAGAAAAAACGTTTTAGCAATAAGCGAATTACAGTCGATCCGCAGCGTGGAAGCTGGGGCGGACGCGGCGCGAAGCGGAAGATGGCTGGCCGCGGATGCGGCGACGGCCGCAGTGAGGAATCCGCGACGAGTAAGTGCCTGCGCTGGGGTGGACATGGCCTTAGCGGGTTAAGGATTGGAACGCGCGGTTCTGCGCCGCCAAGTCAGGCGGCCGTGAGGCCGGCGTATCGTAGAGCAGCACTCCGAAGCGAAGCCGGAGGGCTTCACCGGACTTGATCAGGAGCTTTCCTCCCGCCTGGGCCGGAAGGACCTTGGCCCCAAATCCGTTGGCCACAATGACGCCGTAGTCACGGCTGTGCCACCACGTCGGGACCGGATTCGAAACGGACGGAAAGATCGCCACTCCCCGACTCCGACCTTCGAACTCGCGGGCGTAGTTCGCCCACTCGGCCTTGGTTCCCCACACGGTCTTCGCTCCGCGCAGGCCCGCACCGCTCGTCACCAGGCCGCCCGATTTTTCCGTTAGCCCGTTCTCCACGCGCACCCCCAGTCCCATCTCTTCTTGGTCGCCGAAGGTCAGATCGATGCCCGCGCCGCGGAGGGTCGATTCGAGCGTAAGGAGGTAGGCGTCCTCACCATTCAGTCGCACGCTGAACTCAAGATCCTGCCGGCCGAGGGCGGATCCGTCAGCCGCCAAGAGCCGGTTCTCGGTCGCAAACGTAAACACGCCGCCGTTCACCGCCGGGGCCCGAGTGAACCCCCCATGCTGGATGGTCGCCTTGTTGCGCCAGAAGTCTTGGCCGTTGATATCACCGAACGCCGTCCAAATGCCCGGATGCATCGTATCGTGATCGCTGGCATCCTGCGGCTTGACGGGATTATTGCGGGTGACCTGCGCGCCGCTGGGTGCGCGAAAGTTCTCCAGATAAGGCCGCCGGATGACGGGATCCGAGAAGACGTAGGCGCCCACCGGCCGCCCATTGCGGCTGATGGTCAGTTTGTCCTTTCCAAGGCTCCACTCGAATTTGGCCGTCTGCTCTGCGCTCGCGCTCGCGCTTGCGCCGACTCCGGCCGTGGCAGCCATCACCGTCGCCCCGCCCAGCGTCGTTCGCTGCTGCATGAGCCAGGATACGAGATCCGCCAGTTGGGTCGGGGAGAAGACCTGATCGTAGGCCGGCATGGGCGATTGGTGGACGCTCTGGCGACTGGCAATCTTGGACTTGTCGATACCGACCGACTCGCCCGACATCTGTACGAGCGTCAGAATCCGCTCAGTCTCCTCCTGCAGAATGCCCGCATAGGCCTCGTCGGCCCGGGTGGTCACCATGAGCAGCGAGTAGCCTTCGACCACGATCTGGTTCGGCATCAGAATGGAGCGGATCAACGCGTCGGAGTCGTCGCGCTCGCCGATGGCACTTAGGTTGGGTCCGACCGCATTACCCTCGTCACCGATTCGGTGGCAGGCAATGCACCCCGCGGCCTGGAAAAGTCCGGGGCCCTTCAGTGGATCCGCGTTCGCCAGCAGCGGAAGGACATCCTGAACCTTGGTGGGAGTCGAAACCTCGCCCAAGGTCGGAAGCTGCAGCCCCAAAGCCCGCTTCCGGTAGTTCGCGACCAGCGTGTTGCCGAGCTGACGGTTGTTCACAAACAGTGCGACCTTGAGGGTAGTGGTCTGCGTAAGGCGTCCAGGGCCGCCCGATTTGGATTTTAGCGTGGGCTCGGATCCGTCGGTCGTGTGCCGCAGGGTGGCGGGCTTGATACCAGGGGTGAGCTTGATCTCCACGGTATCGACGAAGACGCCCGGCTTCGGGTAGATGTCGATCAGCGGATTGCCGTCGCGCTTCGCCATCCAGTTTGCGGCCAGCTCGGACACAGCCGTGTCAGGGTCGTTGACCAACGGCTGGACCTGAGCGCGGTCGATCCGACCCTCTTCCGCCAGGGCTAGGAAGGCAGCACGGCGAACCCCGGACTGAGCGTCGGCCAGCATCGCCGCGAGCCGATCCGGCGCAGCCAGCTGCCGCAGCACCTGCCACGCCGCATAGAAGGTGACGCGATCCGTCTCGCCCGCGACGAGCGTCTGCACCCACTCGAGGGCGCCCGTCTCACGGGCCTGGCCGATTGCCTGCACCGCGGCAAAGCGCATGCGCGGTTCGGGATCCTTCAGCGCCGCCCGCACAAAACCGGGGAGCGGATCGGTGCGGCCGGTTTCACGGCGCCGGTGGGCGGCGATGCGAATCGCTTGAATGCGGATGTTGGCCGAGCGCTGCGCCTCGACGCTCGCCAGCCAGTCGTCGATCGACCGGTCGTTCATGGCGATGCGGCCAATCGCCCAGACCAGCCAGGTCTCAGCGGACTCGGTGAGCCCTCGCGCCGCAAGACGCGCCTGCAAGCGCGTAACCACGGTGGGCCCGCGGCGAACCAGTTCGTCCTGCGCGTCAATGTTCCAGACTGGAAGCGAAGACCCGAGGTCGTCGGCCAGTTCATCGACCGTCCACGTCGAGAGAGGTTGGGCGCGCTTGGCGGTGTTCCAGACGGCCTTGGGCGCACCTGGCCAGGAAATGCGGAAGACACGGCCTTCGTTGATCTGTTTGCCGTCCTCCCAGACGACATTGAGCTGTTCGCCCCAGCCGGACACGTACAGCGCCCCGTCGGGGCCAACCACGATATCGACGGGCTTGTAGAGGGAGCCGATGTCGCCCATGCCGGGCTGATCGCGCCGTCCCCCGTAGAGGCTCACCGAGCGGGCGGCACCGCCGCCGACGATGAAGGGCTGCCAGCGGCCGCCTTCTGGCTGTAGGAGCGCTCCCTCCCACTTCGGGTTATACATGAAGGTCGTCTTGCGGAGCCAGTCGTTGATGAACCAGACGCCCCGGTACGCCGCAGGCAGCTGAGGCAGATCGTAGTAGACTAGACCGGTCCCGGAACCATCGTAGACCGGAGCACTGACCGGCACGCTCGGCGGATGGTCGCGGCCCGTCCAGTTGGTGGACCAGGAATGTCCCCAGCCGAAGTGGGCGTTAAAGAACGGCATGATCACGCGATCGCCCTCGCTCTGGTCATTGTCGGTCGCTAGCCAGTTGAAGCCGCCGTCAAACGCGATGTCCCAGGGATTGCGCATTCCACGGGCAACGATTTCTAGGTTCTTGCCCTGATCGTCGGCTCGCATGACACCGCCCTCCCGACCCCAGTCGTCCTCGGGATCCTGATACGTGGGCCGGTAGTCGCCGCGTTTAAAGACTTGCGGCGGCGGAAAATCCGGGGTTCCGGCCGGGGCCGTCACGCCCCAAAGCTGGCGGAACGGCAAGGGGGAAACGCGGCCCGGCTGCGTCAGGCCCTTGGACGTTCCCTGAGAAAAATATAGTTTTCCGTCCGGGCCCCAGGTATGGCCGTGATTGGCGTGCTCGAGGTTGCCTAGGTCGGTGTAAATCCTCACGTACTCATCGGCCACGTCGTCCCCATCAAGGTCACGTACCACGGTGAGATCGGGCGAATTGCCAATCCAGAGATCGCGGCCATGCCAGGCGAGGCCCTGTATCGAGTTGAAGCCCGTCGCAAAGGTCTTCGCTGATTCGGCCACGCCGTCGCCGTCGGCGTCCGTCAGCATCACCACACTGTCAGTCGGCGTATCGGGCTTCGGATTTCGATACTGCGGTCCCTGGCCGACAAATAGGCGGCCCTTGCCATCGAAGGCTATCGCCGCGGGATTCCGGATCTGCGGCTCGCTGGCAAACAGCGCCACCTTAAGTTCCGGCGGTACCGTCGGAAGCAGGGCCTTAGCCGGGCTCTGGGCCGGCAGCAGGGTCGCAATCAAGGGCAGCAAGGTGAGGCAACAGCCGAGGCGTGCAAGCGGGGGGATTTTCATGGGGAGAAAGCGGTGGAGGCGAGCCCAGCAGTCTATTAGCCTAAGTTCGGCAGCCCTGTTATTTGTTAAGAGAGTTACGTGTGGTATCCGGAGCCCACCAGATCACGATCATGCCCACGCCGTAGATGAGGGACGCCGCCGCCCCGACCGCCGGATAGCTACCGTCGAAAGCGGTGAAGAGGGCGCCGGCGCCGAGCACGCCGGCGGCCGTGGCGAAGCGACCAACGTTGTAGGAGATGCCGCTGCCGGTCGCCCGCACATGTGTCGGGAACAGCTCGGGTAAATAGAGCGGCAACCAGCCAAAAAACAGCGTGGCAACAAAGCCTTGCAGGAAGACGATGGGAAAGAAGGAGGGGCGCAGCGGTGCCGTCAGTTGAAACATCGCGAGCGTAAGCGCGAGCGACCCCACACTGATCAGGAAATAGGACGTCCGCCGGCCGAGGTAGCTCGCAATCTGTGCGCCTGCGAGACTGCCCAAGATCGCCCCGAAGGCCCACCAGCCCTGCGTCATCGCCTTGTAGTCGGTCTGAGCCGCGCCTCCAATTTTATCCGCCCATGGTATCATCCATTTGCTTGCGGCCCAGGCGCCAATGAGCGGAACCGAGCCGAGCATGATGCCAATTAGCGTCACGCGCAGCAGCGGCGGGCGTAATAGCTCCCGCAAGGGGGTCGCGGGCGGCCGACCGATCTGCCTGCCCCGGCTGGCGAGCCAGGCGGGCGACTCCGGCAGAAAAAATAGGACCAGCAGTCCTATGACCGCGGGTAAGGCCGCCAGCTTAAACAGCCAGCGCCAGTCGGCCGCGGTGACTGACCAAAGCTGCGCCACCTGAGAAAGCAGCAGGATGCCCGTGTTGATCGCGGCCCCCATCAACCCGGCCACCATGGGCCGGGCCTTGTCCGGCCAGCATTCCGCGACCAGCGCGACGGCGTTGGGCCACACCCCGCCGACGCCAAGCCCGACGAGGAACCGCAGAAAAAGCATTTGCTCCTGCGTTTTCACCCAGGCGCCCAGGCCCGCGAAGATGGAATAAAAAAGGATGCTCAACCCCATGGCCCGCGCCCGGCCAATCCGGTCACCTAAGCTGCCGAGCAGGATACCACCCACCGCGGCGCCAAACATTAGAGCCGCGGTGTACCGTGCAAACCAATCGCCTCCCAGGGTCGGCGTGTAGGCTGTCCCGAGCAGGTCCCGGGAGACCGACAATGACGCCAGCGGCATCAAGCCGAGCTCAAAGCCGTCGAACAGCAGGGCGCCGAAAGCCGCCGCGAGCACAGCGATCTGGGCTTTGCGTGAGAGAGGTGAATTCATAGCGGGTGTCCAACTCGGACCTGCATGAGCACTTTGATAATCGCGCTGTTGTCGAGCTCGCCCAGCCCGGAATCCTCGGCCTGCTCCAGCACCTCCCGATGAGCGACGCTCAGCGGCATGGGCAGCCCCGCCTGCTGACCGATGCTCACGATCAGGCGAACATCTTTCAAATGCTGCGAGAGCCTCGCGTCTGGAGCGAAGTCGTGGTTGATCATTCGCTCACCCTTGGTGTCCATAATGCGCGAGTAAGCGGCGCTGCCGCGCATCACCTCAAGCGTGCGGCTGAGGTCGAGGCCGAACGACTGGGCAAAGGCAATCCCCTCAGCCAGGGCTGCGCGGTTGAGACCAAGGACCAGATTGGTTACTAGTTTCATCTTCGCCCCTGTGCCAGCAGGGCCGGTGTGGAAGGTCTGCCGGCCGATTGCGGCGAACAGATCCGAGCAGGATTCAAACGTTTCGCGCGCGCCGCCGACCATCAGCGTGACCGCGCCCGTGCGCGCCTGCGCGCTGCTTCCAGAAATGGTGGCATCAAGGTAGCCTAGGTTACGGGCCGCCAGTTTCTCGGCGATCTTCTCCGTGCTGATCGGATCGCCGGTCGTGGTATCGATGATGGTCGATCCTGGCCGGAGGTGCGCGTCACAGTCTTCAAGCACTTGCTTAACCTCGTGATGACTCGGAAGGCTGAGCAAAACCGGATCGCAGCGCCGAAACACGGTGGCCGCGTCGGGCGCGGCAAGACCACCGAGCCGGCTCAGATTTAACCGGCAGTTTGGGTCAAGGTCCCAGCCCAGCACCGCGAAGCCACCGTCGATTAGGCGCTCCGCCAGGGCGCTTCCGATCAGGCCGACACCAATGAGACCAATCGTTCCTTTTTGTTGAGTCATATTATGTATTCGCTGAGCAGTGATCACCGCCGGGGCCTATTTTTAGTTGATTGATAAGAGTGCAGGCGCGTCAGGCCCATGACAAGGGCGCCTGACGCCGTGGCCGCGGATTGCTTCGGGCCGCGTGAGTGAGCTCACCCTAAAGGGACTCCAAGTAGAAAGTCATTGACCTTTCTAAAGTCACCCTTGAAAAAACGTTTTAGCTAAACAGCCTTAAGACGTGTTAGCCCGTTTTACCCCGAAAGTCTTCAACCCCGACCTACCTATGAACCTAGTTATTCCTGTTAAAATCCGTCGTGCCCAAGCATTGACGCTTTGGTGTGCGATAGTTTTTGGCGTATTCAGCGTCGTGGCGCCTCTGCCTTCACAGGCTCAAGTGCCGGCTGAAGGCTCCATTAGCGGCTCTGTGCGCAACGTGCAAACAAACGCTTTTCTGGAAGGAGTGGTGGTTTCATTGGAGGGCACGGCTCTCACCACCACCTCCCAACGTGGCGGTGGCTTTAACTTTAACCGCGTGCCGGCGGGTCGCTACACCTTAAAGGCCTTTTACACGGGCCTCGATGCCAAGGATACCCAGGTGGTCGTCGTGGCGGGACAGGCGCTGGAGGTTGCCATCGGCTTGACCTCCGATATCTACAAGCTCGAGGCCTTTACAGTGGCTGGCGCGCGTGAAGGCAATGCAGCCTCAATCACCAAGCAGCGTAACGCCCAAAATGTAGTCAACGTCGTCTCCATGGATGCTTATGGTAACGTGAACGACGGCAATATTGGTAATTTTCTCCAGAAGTTACCCGGAGTAGCTGTCCGCAAAGAAGCCGGCGAGATCGTCGGCGTGGGTTTGCGCGGGACGCCACCAGAATTGAATTCCGTGATGCTGGATGGTGTTCGCACCGCGGCCGCCATCGCCGGATTTACTCCGCAGGGCGATCGAGCGGCCTTGATCGACCAGATCCCTTCAGAATTTATCAAAGAGATCGAAGTCGTGAAGGGCAACATGCCGGAGCAACCCGCCGACTCGCTGGGTGGCTCCATCAATCTGGTGACCAAATCGGCCTTTGATTATCCCGGTCGAGTGGTGAGTTATCGCACGGGCCTCGCGCAAAATAGTTATCGCAGCACGCTCGAAAACAAATTTGGCCCGAACGCCGCGCTCACCGTGATGGACACCTTTGGCGCCGACCGCCGACTCGGCATCGCTATTTCGGGTAGCTATTCAAAAACCTATAGCTTTCGTGATCGCGTCCAGATGCAGCACGCTGAGCTTGATGGGCGCAACACTCAGGCCCGCACGCTGGATGACTTGTACGAGCGCGTCCGCGCCGGCATCGGCTCTAAATTAGAGTATCGTTTTGATCCGACCACCCGCATCTATCTTGATACCAGTCTAAATTATTTTGCCTCCGATCTCAATCGAGTGAACTGGCAGGGTTCTGCTAGCAACCGTCTGGTGGCGGATTACAATGTGGTCAGCCGAGCGGCTATTGAAGCGGGCACCGTGCCGCGCACCACCGCGGGAGCGGCAGCGGGCGTTGCGCCCGGCTACACCGACACTTACACGGAAATGTTGAACATGAATTGGACGAACCAAGTCGCTAAAGAGCACAAACGTTCGCACCAATACAAAGTCGGCGTTGGAGCGGAAAAAAAATGGACCGATTCCAAATTGGAATTCTCGGCCTCCTATAACCCTTCGTCCTACGATAATAATTTTTACGGCTTCACGACCACGCTCGCCGGCATCGGCATGGCTGTAGACACGCGTAAGGACGCTACTCGGCCTAATTACATCCAGACCTACGGCACCTCGGTTGCCGCGGGCACCGATTTCAAGCGTTACCTCGCGCAACGCTTTGAACAGCCCGACATCACACGCGAAGAGGTCTCGTCGGTTCGTGCGGACTATGAGAAAAAATTTACCGATTTAAAATTCCCCGTCACCTTCAAGAGCGGATTCAATTATCGTCACCAGCACCGCTGGTATCGCACCTATCGGCCGGTTTGGAATTATGTCGGGGCCGATGGCGTGCGCGGCACCGTCGCTGCCACCGGAGTCAATGACGACAACATCGCTCAATTCCGCGATGCAGCTGCCGGCTATGGGGTTTTTAATAATCAATATCCTCAGCGCGATAAGTTGAATCTCGCCCCCGTCGAAGCCCAGTTCCGCAGCACGCCGGCGTATTTTGTGCCTAACGGCGCCAGCGTCTCCTTCCGGGCCCCGGCTAGCATCGCGGCCGAAAGCGTTCCTGCCACCTACGTTCAAGGCAACGTGAAGTTTGGCGCCCTCTCGGTGTTGGGCGGCGTTCGTCACGAAGCCACCATGGTGGAGGCTCAAGGGGTCTTCAGTGATTCACTCAATCCCAACCAGACCGTGATCCGCAAAGAAGGTGATTACGCGAAGTATTTCCCCAGCCTTCATTTCCGCTATGAACCTCGGCGCGATTTGGTCATGCACGCGAGCTACTCGACTAGCAGCGCGCGCCCAGCGATCAGTGTAATCGTTCCTGGCACCACGGTGAGCTATAACGCCTCGACGGGCCTGGGTTCGGTTTCCCAAAACAATCCCGCCCTCAAACCGCAATACACGGAGAATTACGACCTCTCACTGGAGTATTATTTCGAACCTGCGGGCGTCCTTTCAGCCGGCTGGTTTCACAAGGACATTCGTGATTTCATCCAAGGCAGCTCTCGGATCCTCGGCACGGGCGCCGACAACGGCTTCAACGGGAACTACGCTGGCTTCGATTTTTCAACCCGAACCAACTTGGGCGAAGCTAAGATCGACGGCCTTGAGTTTAATTATAACCAACGCTTCACCAATTTGCCCAAACCCTTTGATGGGCTCGGCCTGTTTGCTAATTACACGAAACTCACGACTTCCGGTAAATATTCCGACGGAGCCAACGTTTTGGCTAACTTTGTGCCCAAGACTTACAACGTCGGCCTCAGTTATGACTGGCGTGGTTTCGGCGCGCGGGTCGAATACCACTACAAGAGTGCTTATGTGAGCGGCGTGGATAATTCCAACTTCCTGCTCAGTAACACCGTAACGGATGATCCCACGGTCGACCTCAACCTGTCCTATAAGTGGAAGCCCTGGCTCACGGCATTCGTCGACGTTGTTAATATCTACAACAACTCGCCCGATTGGTATATCGGTAACCAACAACGCATCGTCATGAGCGAGCTTTATGGCACCCGCCTAAACTTCGGTATCAGCGGTCGTTTCTAAGCGCCGATTGCTTTTGTACTACGGCCGGCGCGCCTGCGGCGCACCGGCTGCTTTTTTCGCCGCTCAGATTATTTATCCTGATTTACTCCATGTCTATCACCGCTGCTCCTCGTCAGGGTGTTTTTGCCGCCCTTTGGATACCCACCGACGCTCGCGGCCGCTTGATGAAGCGCGCTCTCACCGCGCACCTCGCTTTTCTTCGAAAGAGTGGTGTGCACGGCGTACTGGCGCTCGGCAGCACCGGCGAATTTATTCGAATGAACCTGACGCAGCGTCAGGCCGTGCTCGAGACCGTGGTTGAGCACGCCGGTTCGCTCCAAGTGATCGCCAATATTTCGAGCATTCGCCTCGATGAAGTGATCGCCCTTGGCAAGGTGGCGCGTCGACTCCGCTTGCCCGGAGTAGCCATGATGCCACCGACGTTTTTCCCTGTCTCGCAGGCTGATATGCTGGAGTTTTTTCTACGTGCCGCCGAAGGCGTACAACTTCCTGTTTATTTGTACAATTTTCCTGAGCTCACCTCGAACCGCATCGGCCTCGACCTCATCTCCCAGTTCGCCAAGCGCGCGCCGATGGCGGGCATCAAGCAAAGCGGCGGAGAGTTTGCCTACCACCAAGAATTAATCGCGCTGGGTCGCGCGAAAAACTTCTCCGTCTTCTCCGGCGCGGATACTCGCTTGCCCGAGGTGTTTGCCCTCGGCGCGGATGGTTGCATCGGCGGTTTGGTCAATTTCGCACCCGAGTATATGGTGGCCATCTATGAAGCCTGCCGTGCGGGTCGACCTGAAGCGTGTGAGATCGAGGCCGCGCGGATGCGTGAGATCGGTCCGGTGGTCGATCGTATGTTGTTTCCTTTGAGTGTCGCGACGGGACTCGAAGCGCGCGGTTTTGAGCCCGGTGCACCCAAAACCGTGGTCTCGCCGGCATCGGCCAAGATTTACCGCGGTATCGTCGCTGAATTTCGGCGTAAATTTAAAGCCTGGGGTCTACCCGTGCACGGCTAGCGCCGGTGGTAGCATCGGGTCTTTTTTTCCGTGGCTTTTCGCTCCCTCCGCGCTCTTTGCCCTTTAAGCTTCTTGGGGTTGGCGGTCGGCCTTAGCGGAATTTTTTCGATTCAATCCTTCGCCACGACCGTGCACCCCAGCGCCGAGCGCCAGCTCACGTTTGCCCCGCAGAATCACAATCTCGACAACAACGATAATTTTTCGCCCGACAATCAGTGGTTGGCCTTTGATCCGCGCGAAGACGACACCGCCATCGCGGGTAACGCCGTGATCGCTCGCGTCTCCGTCGCCACGGGTGAAGTGCAGGAACTTTATCGTGAGCCTCGCGCGCAGCCCTGGGGCCCGGGTGTAGGTGCGGCCAACGTCAACCCAGTCGATGGGAGCGTGGCTTTTATTCGTGGTCTTAATAACGCCACCCCCGAGCGACCCTATGCGATGTGGCGCCGAGTTGGCGCTTACGTGAAGGTGGCCTCGCCCGGTTCGCTAGGTTTTCTTGATGCTCGCGATGTGATTGCGCCGTTTACGCCGGGAGCGTTGCGCGGTGGAACCCATCGCCACGAGTGGAGTGCGGATGGGCGCTGGATCGGCTTCACGTATAATGACGCGCTCTTGGCGGCGCGGGAGGAAAGTACCGGCGAGAAAGTGAATCTCCGCACGATCGGCGTCGCTCTGCGCCTCGATCGAGGGACGGTGCGCGTGCCGCCCGGTCCCGAAAACAACGACGGCGAAATGTTCGCCGCTATCGTGGTGCGCGTGGTTTCCTCGCCGCTGCCTGGATCTGATGAAATCAGTCGCGCCTTTGAAGATGCTTGGGTGGGTCGTGAGGGTTATCGCCGGGCTGATGGCGGGTGGCAGCGCCGCGCCCGGGCCTTTCTTGGTAACGTGCGCACGAGCGAGGGTCGCGAGCTGACGGAGGTGTTCATCGTGGATATCCCCGAGCGCATTGACGTACCGGGCCCCACCGGCCCGCTTGAAGGCACGGCCGCTTCGATGCCCCAGCCACCGCTGGGCGCGGAGCAACGGCGTTTGACGTTTACCGCCACGCGGAAGTTCCCCGGCGTGGTGCTCGAGCCGCGTCATTGGTTGCGCTCTTCGCCGGATGGCACGCGCATCGTATTTTTAGCCAAAGATGATGCGGGTGTGGTGCAGGCCTATTTTATCGCGCCCCTGGGCGGCGCGATCACGCAAATCACCCAAGGCCACAATCCCGTGCAAAGTTGTGTGCGATGGAGCCCTGATGGGGCTTCCATTGTTTATGTGAGCGGCCAAGTGGTGATGGTCTGCGACGCTCGGCCCGCATCAAAGACGTTTGGGGTGGCTCGAGCTTTGACGCAGCCCACCCAGCAATTACCCGAAAACCTCCTTTGGTCGCACGATGGTCGTACGATTGCCTTCAATCGTCGCGTGCTCACAGCCGGTCTTTGGCGGCAACAGATTTTCCTCGTCCAACCCTGACGCCCGGACTCGTTCATTTTTTAGTTTATCACCCCCCCAGTTCCCCATGAAAATACCCTACTCGTTATTCGCTCTCAGCCTCATATTTGCGGGCGTGTCGCGCTCAGCTTACGCCGCCCCGGCCCATCCTGCGGTGGTGCGCGCGCAATTTATGCACGAGCCCACGGCTTACCCTGAATGCCATGCTTCGACTATCGTCGAGACGACCGCGGGTGGGTTATTAGCGGCGTGGTTTGGCGGCACGGCGGAATCCAATCCCGACGTGTGCATCTACGTTTCGCGTTATGAAAATGGCCGTTGGACCTTAGGCGAGAAGGTCGCCGACGGCGTGCAGCATGACAAAAAACGTTACCCATGCTGGAACCCGGTGTTGTTCCAGCTTCGCGATGGGCCGCTCCAACTTTACTACAAAGTTGGTCCGCGGCCGGAGACGTGGTGGGGCATGGTCATCACTTCGCTGGATGGCGGGCGCACTTGGGATGAGCCGCGCCGTCTGCCGGAAGACGTGCTCGGACCCATCAAAAATAAACCCGTCCAATTAGCCGACGGCACATTGATTTCAGGTTCGAGCACGGAGGATCGGGCGTCGCGTCGCTGGGATGTTCATGTCGAGCGCTCAACCGACCTTGGGCGCACGTGGCAAATAATCGGACCCCTGCCGTCCGACGGTAAGTTTAACTCGATCCAACCCAGCGTCCTGACGCATGCCGATGGTCGCTTGCAGCTGCTCTGTCGCAGCAAAGAAAAAACCCTCACCACCAGTTGGTCGAGTGACCAAGGTCGCACCTGGAGCCCCTTGGTATCGTCGGGACTTTTTAATCCTAATTCTGGCAGCGACGCGGTCACGCTCGCCGATGGTCATCAACTCCTGGTTTATAATTTGCGGGAGCGCGCCGGTGGTGCACCGACTAATCCTAAAGCCAATGCCCTCGGTGGCGCGCAGCCCAACATTGCTGACGCGAATGAAGATTGGGGCGTGCGCTGGCCCTTGAACGTCTCGCTGTCAGCTGACGGCCTGAAATGGGATATGCGTGTCACCCTAGAGGACCAACCACTCAAGCACGGTTATGCTTATCCGGCCGTGATTCAGACCCGGGATGGTTTGGTTCACATCACCTACACGTGGAACCGGGTGAAAATTAAACACGTTATCATCGACCCCAAGAAACTATGAGAAGCGTGCGCTCGAGCGTCCGCTTCCACGTTTTGCTGCGGCGAATCATGCCGGTGGTCTTTTTCGTGCACCATGCAGTTGCGCTCGCCCCCGTGAACATCCCGTGAAACAAACCGTTACCCCTTTGCTCCCATGAACCCTGCCCCCAACGCCCTTCGCTACGCTTGGTTTATCGTCGCGCTCTTATTTCCTGTCGCGCTGCTCAATTATCTCGATCGTCAGATGATGGCCACGATGAAGGCCTCGATGGTGCTCGATATCCCGAGTATCGCCAATCGCGCCGACTGGGGCTTGGTGCTGGGTTGTTTCAAATGGACTTACGCCATTCTCAGTCCCTTTGGCGGCTACATTGCCGATCGTTACAGTAAACGCTACGTGATCGGGGCGAGTCTGTTCGTGTGGTCGTTGGTCACGTGGTGGACGGGGCACACGACGACATTTAATGAATTGATCGCCGCGCGCGCTTTGATGGGCCTCAGCGAAGCATTTTATATCCCGGCCGCATTGGCGTTGATTTCCGAATATCATTTAGGCCCCACGCGTTCGCGGGCCGTGGGGGTGCATCAGACCGGTATTTACGTCGGGCAAATTCTTGGTGGGTTTGCCGGCTATATGGCGGATTCCCCGGACCATGGCTGGCGCTGGATGTTTACGACCTGCGGCATGATCGGGGTGATTTACGCGATTCCGCTACTTGCGGCGTTGCGCGATCCGGTGAAGGTCGCGGCGCCGGTGGAGACTGCCGCGAGCGGCAAGCCTGCCGCGTGGCGGGAGCTGTTGGGCAATCGGAATTTCCTGCTGCTCGTCGCCTACTTCACCTTGCCCGCCATCGCCGGCTGGGTGGTGCGCGACTGGATGCCGGAGATCCTGCGCGAGAAATTCTCCCTTGGCCAAGGCAAGGCGGGCGTGAGCGCAATTTTGTATGTGCAAATCGCCTCGATCATCGGTGTTTTGATCGGCGGGACTCTAGCCGACCGCTGGATGAAGAGCACAAATCGCGGGCGCATTTTCACAAGTGCGATCGGCATGGCGTTATTTCTGCCGGCACTTTTCGGCGTGGGTAATGCGCCTACGCTCACCCTCGCCATCTTCGGACTCATCATCTTCGGCCTCGGTTGGGGATTTTTCGACTGCAATAACATGCCGATTCTCTGCCAGATTGTGCGACCCGAATGTCGCGCCACGGGCTACGGGATCATGAATCTGGTGAGTATCAGTTGCGGCGGCTTCGGTGACTGGGCCTTTGGCGCGTTGCGCGACCGCAACGTCCCCCTGAATGTGATTTTCGGTGCCTTTGCCGGCGTGGCCTTATTTTCGATTTTCATCGTTTTGATGATCAAGCCGGCGCGAACAGAACCGGCGGCGACTTGAACCGAGCGGGCGTGGCGTGATTTTTTATTTATGAAGTATTATTTGGGAATCGATGTCGGCACGGGCAGTGCCCGCGCGGGGATTTTTGATGCGCGCGGTCGTATCGCGGGCTCGGCTTCATTTCCGATTAAGCTCTGGCGTCCGGCGCCCGATCACGTCGAGCAATCGAGTGAAGATATCTGGCGCGCTTGTGTGCGTGCGACCCGCGCGGCTTTGCGCGGCGCGGGGCTGAAGCCGGCCGCCATCAAGGGTATCGGTTTCGATGCCACCTGTTCGCTCGTCGCGCTGGACGCCGATGATCGCCCCGTGACGGTGAGCACGACGGGGCGGGCCGAGCAAAATGTCGTGGTCTGGATGGATCACCGCGCGCTCGAGCAGACCGAGCGGATCAACCGCACCGGCCACGCCGTGCTGCGCTACGTGGGCGGAGTCATTTCCCCCGAGATGGAAATGCCGAAATTGCTTTGGCTGAAAGAGCATTTGCCCGCGAGCTGGCAGCGCACGGCGCGTTTTTTCGATCTGCCCGATTTTCTCACTTACCGCGCCACCGGAGACGAGACCCGCTCGCTGTGCAGCACGGTCTGCAAGTGGACCTACCTCGGCCAGCGTGGGGGGGATGGCGCGGGGTGGAGCCGGGAATTTTTCCAGCAGATCGGCCTCGGGGATTTGGCCGCCGAGAACTTCCGGCGCATCGGCCAAACGATCCGCCCGATGGGTACTCCGCTAGGCGGCGGGCTGACCGCGCGCGCGGCCAAGGAACTCGGTCTGATCGCGGGCACGCCCGTGGGCGGGTCGATCATCGACGCCCATGCGGGCGGCTTGGGGATGTTGGGTGCCAAACTCGGTGGCCGGGCGCCGACGTCGGCCGCGCTCAACCGGCGGCTGGCGCTGATCGGCGGCACTTCGTCTTGCCACATGGCGGTGTCGGCGCAGCCGCGCTTCATCCGCGGCATCTGGGGACCGTATTTCTCAGCGATGATTCCAGGGCTTTGGCTGACCGAGGGCGGGCAGTCGGCCACGGGAGCGCTGATCGACCACGTGATCTTCAGTCACGCGGCGGCGGCGGGACTTGTGCTCGAAGCGAAGCGCTCGGGCCGGACCATCTACGAATTACTGAACGCCCGGCTCGACACCTTGGCCGAGGGGGAGCGGGCGCCGTTTCCCGCCGCGCTCACTCGCGAGTTACACATCCTGCCGGACTTCCATGGCAACCGTTCGCCGCGCGCCGACCCCACGCTGCGAGGTGTGATCAGCGGACTCACGCTCTCGGCGACGGCCGACGACCTGGCGCGGCGGTATCTGGCCGCGATCCAAGCGGTCGCCTATGGGACGCGGCACATCATCGAAGAAATGAATCGCCGAGGCTATGCGATCGACACGGTGCTCATCTGCGGCGGCGGTACGAAAAACCCGGTTTTTCTGCGCGAACACGCCGATATCACGGGCTGCCGGCTCGTGTTGCCCGCCGAACCAGAAGCGGTGTTACTTGGGTCCGCCGTGTTGGGCGCAGTCGCGGGCGGCGAGCACGCCACGGTGCTAGGAGCCATGCAAGCGATGAACGCAGCAGGTCGGATCATCGCACCGACGCGCGGGGCGGTGGCGCGTTTTCATGCCGCGAAGTATCGGGTGTTCCACCGCCTGCACGCGGATTCTCTGGCCGTGCGTAAGCTGATGGCCGCCGTCTAAGCACTAGCGGCCCAGTTGCGGGAAGAAGGCCGAGAGCAACAGCAGCAGGGCGAGGCCGGTGAGGGCAACGACGGCGATAGCGGGAGTCCAGGTGCGCAGCGTCTGGCCTTCGGTCATGCCGCTCATGCGGCTAAAAATCCAGAAGCCGCTGTCGTTCATCCACGAAATCGAAAGTCCACCGTAGCCACACGCAGCAAAGATATAAAGCGAGTTCACGGTGAAACCCGTTGGGCCGGCCAGGGAGAACATAATACTCGCCGCCGTGATCATCGCGACCGTTGTCGAACCTTGGGCGATACGCAGCACGCAGGCGAGCAGCCACGCGAGGAGCACGGGATTCACGGCGAAATCAGTGGTGAGGCTGCGCACGGATTCGCCGACGCCGGCGAGCTTGATCATTGCGCCAAACGCGCCACCGGCGGCCGTGATCAGAATGATCGTACCGGCGGTCTCAAGGGGCGGTCCGATGACCGGACCCGCGTCACGCCAGCCGATACGTTTTTGGCGGATATAAACGCCGACGGCGATCAAGGCGCCAAGGAAAAGCGCGGTATTTTTATTGCCGAGGAACGCGAGGGCGCCGGCGAGATCAGGGGAAAGTTTTCCGGGCATCCCGGCAGCGATGGAGGATATTCCGATCAGAATGAGCGGCAGCACAACCGGCGCGATGGAAGCGAAGAAGCCGGGTAGAGCCGACTCGGGCACTTCGGGCGGAATCACCGTGCCGGGCGGAAGCGAGGCGGAAACCGGGAAAGGATTGCGGCGATTGCACCAACCGGCGAACGCCAGGCCTGCCAGTGCGGGCAAGATCCCGATCGACAAGCCGAAGAGGATAGAGGCACCGATATCGATCTTGAGTAGTTCGGCGACGGCGAGCGGCCCGGGCGTGGGCGGGACCGTGGCGTGGGTTACGACCCCGCCGACGCAGATCGCTAGCAGGTAAAGCGTGAAATCGCGGCCGGTGCGCAGGGCCAGCGAGCGCGCGAGCGGGACCAGGAGGAAAAAGATCGTGTCGAAGAAAACAGGGATCCCCAGGACGAAGCTGCACGCCATGAGCGCGAGCGGCGCCCGGGACTCGCCGAGGACGGCAATGAAGCGGCGCACGATTTTCTCGGCGGCGCCGCTTTCCATTAGGGCCGCGCCGATCACGGAGGCGATGGCGATGGTGAAGGCGAGTTTGCCCGTGGCGGAGCCGAGCTCGGCCATGACGGCGTCGACGGATTGGACGAGCGTTGGACCACCGGGGGTGAGCAGCGAGTTGAGGATGCCGACCACGATGGCGGCGAAGATGAGCGCGAAGAACGCGTGGAGGCGGAGCGCGACAATCGCAGCGATGATGAACGCGACACTGATCAGCAGAATGACGAGCGGAGTAAAGCCGGTGGCGGCGAGGAGGAGGGGCATCATTTTAGGGGTAAAAGGCGTGAGGGGTAAGTGGGCAAGGAGCGCGCGGGACTAGGGGCGGGGGAGGGCGCGGGTGTCGTTGACGGAGATGCCGCCGTCGATGAGCAGCGTTTGCCCCGTGATGTAGGCACTCGCGTCGCTCGAAAGAAAAAGCAGCGAGCCCGTGAGGTCATCGATCGCGCCGGGGCGGCGGAGGGGGATTTTCGCGCTGAGGTACGAAACCCATTCGGCATTTTCGTACATGACGGCGTTCTGCGCGGTCTTAAACCAACCGGGTGCGAGGCAATTGACGGTGACCCCCGCTGGGCCCCAATCGGCGGCGAGACTCATCGTGAGTTGTTTGATGCCGCCGCGACTGGCGCCGTAGGGCGCGAGGCCCGCGTAACCGGCGACACACGTGACGGAGCCGAGGTTGATGATGCGCCCGCGTCCGGCCGGCACCATGTAACGCGCGGCGGCTTGAGCGACAAAGAACGGGCCGCGCAAATTGGTATCAAGGACGGTATTCCAGTCGTCCCAGGAAATATCGGCCGCGGGTTTGCGGATGTTGCAACCGGCGTTGTTGATGAGGATGTCGAGGCGGCCAAGGGCGGCGTGCGCGGCATCGACGGCGGCGGTGATCGCCGCGTGATCGCGCACGTCGAGCACGAGTGGCACCGCCCGGCGGCCAAGTGCGCGAATCGCCGCGACCGTGGGCTCGAGCGAGTCGAGCGCGCGGGCTGTGACGGCCACATCGACACCGGCGCGAGCGAGCTCGATGGCGAAGTGCCGGCCAAGGCCGCGGCTGGCGCCGGTGACCAGGGCGGTCTTGCCGGAGAGATCGAAAGTGGCAGGGAGGGTCATGGGTGAAGCGAAAAGCGGAGGGCCGAAACAGGGGAGCTCAGAGTTAAGGGGCGAAGAGCTGAGCGCAAAACCGGGGGAGGGGGGAGTACGAACTCGGGTTCTTAGCTGCGCTATCTCGATCAGGGGGCGAGTATGACTTTCATGAATTTAGCGCCGTCTTTAGCGGAGAGTTTTTCGAACCACGCGGCACCATCGACGAGCGGGGCGACGGCGCTGATCATCGGCTCGACGCGGATCACGCCGCGAGCGATGAGATCGAGGCAGAGCGGGTATTCGCCGGCGGAGCCGCAGGTGCCGTGCAGCGTGAGCTCGCGGGTGACGACGGCTTGCAGCGGGAAATCCGTTTTTGCGGCGAGGTTGCCGACGAGGACGACGGAGCCGCCGCGGCGGACGGATGCGATCGCGAGGTTGAGCGTGGCGGAGACGCCGACGACTTCGAGGGCGACATCAGCGCCGTTTCCGCCGGTGAGCCGGGCGACTTCAGCGGGAACCTCCATGAGATCGGAGCGTAGCGTGTCGGTGGCGCCGAGCTCGCGGGCGAGAGCGAGGCGGTTGTCGGCGAGATCAACGGCGATGATGCGCGAGGCCCCAGCCCAGCGCAGAGCTTGGATGACGAAAAGCCCGATCATGCCGGCGCCCACGACGACGGCCGTGGCGTTGGGCGCGAGGCGCACACGCTGGACGGCGTGAATCGCAATGGAGACGGGCTCAACCATCGCGGCTTGTTGATACGTCAGGCCGTTGGGGAGTGCGTAGAGGATGCGTGCAGGCACCGCGAGGAATTCGGCGAAGGCACCGTGTTGTCGGTATTCGACGGGAGCGACGCCGACGACGCGGCGATGATCGCACAAGTTGACCTCGCCGCGCGCGCAGTACGGACAGGCGCCGCAAGAAATTGTAGAATCAAACGTCACGCGATCGCCCAAGCGCCAGCGCTCGACGCGCGGACCGACGGCGACGATCTCACCCGCCGCTTCGTGGCCCATGATGAGTGGCGGCCGGCGGCGGCCCGTGGAGCCATCCCAGCCGTGAATATCGCTGCCGCAGATCCCGCAGGCGTGAATGCGCAGTAGCACCTCATCATCGGCGGGGATGGGCTTAGGAAAATCGGTGAATTCGAGCTGGGACGGAGCGGTGAGAACGAGCGCTTTCACGGTGGGGCAGGGGGCGAATACAGAGGTGAGCGGGGCAGGGTCAACGACCGTGAGCTTGGGGCGCTCGGTGCCCGTGCCGATCTAAAAAAATTAGCGCCGCTCGATGCGCAAAAACAGCCACACCCCTAGACTTAGAAAGACGGCGTTGGGCAGCCAGAACAGTAAGTCGGGGTGATACTCGGGGTGGCGATCGAGCCAACTCACAGCGACGGTGAGCATGTAGTAACCGAGTGCGAGCAGGACGGCGAGGCCGAGGTTCGCGCTGGTCTCGCGCCGCGAGACTTTAATGCCGAGGGGCACGCCGATGAGCGCGAACGAAAGGATCGCGAGTGCGGTGTTAAATTTTTCCTGAACGGTCAGCCGGACTTTCATGACGGCGCGGTCGTGATCTTTTCTCGTCTCGGGCTTGAAGGGCAGAGCGGCGACGCGAGTCTCTTCCTTGCGAAGTTCTGCGTAGGTCATCCACTGGAGTTTCTGCCGAAGAACCGGCGGGCCAAAGAGACGCTCGAGCGAGAGGCGCTGCGGTTCAGATTTTTCGAACGACACGATACGGGGTGACTCGGTAAAATTTTCTGGCTGCTTGGCATTGCGCTCTTCGACTTGAGCGCGGGTGAGGGTGAGGATGAGTTCGTTGGTTGCAGCGTCGTAATCGAAGCGGCCGGATTCGGCGCGGACCAGCTGGGTCGTGCGGCCCTCGCGGTCGAGTTGCCAGAGCCAGAAATCACGCATGGCGGCGCCCTGTTTGTCGCCGACGTAGATGACGAAGCCCTTAAAATTACGGATGAACGTTTTGGGCACAATGAAGCTGAGGGGGTTGGCGGCGACGGCGGCGTCGAGGTCTTTGTGGTACTGCACGCGCGCAGCGGGCATGGACTGGAAATTAACATAGAGGCCGAGCGCGGTACCGAGAAATCCCAGGATGAGCACGGGCCGGGCGATGCGCGCGAGGCTGAGGCCGGCGGCGCGCATGGCGGTGATCTCGCTATCGGCGGAGAGCCGACCGAGCGTGAGGAGCACGCCCGTGAGCATGCCCATCGGCAGCGCGTAGATGGCGACGGCAGGAATCAACATGCCGACCAGTCGCACAAACGTCGTGACCGACAACTGGCCTGAAAGCAGAAATGGCAACAGATCGCGGATGAGGTTACCCAACATCAGTACGAACGCGAAGAGCCCGACCGCACCCGCGCACGTAAGGAGCACGCTTTTAAAAATATGGCGGTCGAGAAGGTTCACGCGGGATTTCGGGAGAAAGGGACGTAGATTAATCGCAGACAGACCGCCGGCGGACAAGACGGTTCGTGGGGTGGGCGGAAAACCTACAGCGACTTAGAAGCCGAGCGAAAGTTGCGGCGCCGACGAATCGTCGTCGGGACCAGCGGGCGTGAGACAAGCGGGGTCGTCGTGGCGGACGTTGCTCACGTGTGTGCTCAACGCGGTGGCGGTGAGCGCATCGTCGGGCGCGGGCCGGAGGAGCGGGATGAGATCGCGTTCGAGGTTCGCCTCGGGATCGAGCCACGCGCGGGTGGCTTCCGGCGCGAGCAAGACCGGCATCCGGTCGTGGACCGGCCGCGTGACGGCGTTGGGCGTCGTGGTGATGATCGCGCAGGATTCAACGAGGTCACCCGTCGGTGAGCGCCACGTTTCCCAAAGCCCGGCGAAAAAGAAAACGGCCGCGTCGGGGCGTTGAAAGAGCCAAGGTTTTCGCGCGCGCCCGTGAATCGCCCATTCATAGAAACCGCCGGCGGGAACCAGACACCGCCGCTGACGGAAGGCGTCGCGAAACGAAGGTTTTTCAGTAAGCGTCTCGGCGCGGGCGTTGACGAGCGGCGCGGAAGGATCGACGGACTTGGCCCAAGAAGGGACAAGGCCCCAGCGCAACGTGGTGCTTTCGGGCGCGGCGGCGCGGCTGGGTCGACGAAAAGCGGTGAGCCGGGTGCTCGGGGCGAGGTTGTAGCGCGAGACGAGCTCGGCGGGCGCCTCCACGCCGAGTGCGACGTAGGCGGCCTGGAGTTGATCTTTTAATAGGACGAACCGCGTGCACATGGCTTCAAAGCGAGGCGGACCACGTGGCGAGGACCGCGGGGAGTTCGCGGACGTTTTTGAGTTGGAAGAAACGCCCGTTGGCGGGCGGCGGTGTTTCGACGTGCTCGGCGGCCCACGTGATGCGGTACGGTACGTGAACGCCCGTGCCTCCGAGGGCCAGAACGGGGAGGATGTCGGATTTGAGGGAATTGCCGACCATCAGAAAACGCTGTGGGTCGATCGCGTGCCGGCGGAAGAGCGACGCGTAAGACGACGGGTCTTTTTCGGATAAAATCTCGACGTGGCGAAAGTGCGCGGCGAGGCCAGAGCGAGCGAGTTTACGCTCTTGGTCGCGCAGATCGCCCTTGGTGATGACAAGCAGGCGATGGTGGCCGGAGAGGGCGGAGAGTGTTTCCACGACGCCGTCGAGCAGATCGACGGGGTGGGCGAGCATGTCCTGGCCGAGGGCGATGAGCTGTTGGATTTCTTCGGCGCTGATTTTGCCGGCGCTGAGTTGGATGGCGGTCTCGATGGAGGAAAGCATGAAGCCCTTCACGCCGTAGCCGTAGCGCTCGAGGTTGCGCATCTCGGTTGTGAAGAGCGTGCGGTCGACGGTGGCGGCATCGTGGTAACGGGCGAGGAGCGCGCGGTAGCGTTCGTGGACCTTTTCGAAAATGTTTTCGTTGTGCCAGAGGGTGTCGTCGGCGTCGAAGCCGAGCGTGAGAGCGGAGGAAGCCATGGTTGAAGCCGGAAAGGGAAAAATAACTTCAAAAGAGGTCGGTTTCGCGGCCAAAGCTCAACTATTTGCGTGAGTTTTCGCTCGTCGGGCTGTGGCGGATGGTGCGGTTGTGGATTTACGCCGGCACATTGATCCGATGAACTGGTCGCATGGTTTCCTGCATGAAACGTCGTTTTTTAATTCTTAGTCTCTGGCTCGTGCTGCCCCTCGCGGCGGTGGAGAGCGAGACGCTCGCCCAACGCACGCTACGCCAGATCGCCGAGCGGCAACGCACCTTACTCGAAACCGCCGCCAAGCAGGGCGATAAGCTCGATGAAGAAGCGTTTCGCACGCAACTCCAAGAACTTACCCATGGTTATGAGCGGCTGTTGCACGATAGCCCGAACAACGCCGAGGTTTTCGCGGCCTACGGTTATCTTCTGCGCAAAGTCGACATGCGCAAACAGGCCGCCGCGATGCTCCTCAAGGCCAACCAGCTCGACAGCGACATTCCCCTCGTGAAAAACCAGCTCGGCAACCTGCTCGCCGAAGATGGGCGGCCGCTCGATGCACTCCCGTATTTCATGGCGGCGATCAAGCTCTCACCGAAGGAACCGCTCTACCATTACCAAGTGGGCACGCTCTTGCACGAAGCGCAGGATGATTTTCTCAAAAGCGGCGAGTGGACGCGGGCCGCGCTCGACCACGCCACACACGGGGCGTTCAAGACCGCGGCCGAACTTGCGCCGGACCGTTTTGAATTTGGCTACCGGTACGCCGAGTCGTTTTACGATCTGGCGGAGCCGCAGTGGGATGAGGCTTTAAAAGTCTGGGCCGCGCTCGAAGAAAACGCCGGCACGCCCATCGAGCGCCAGACGCTCCGTCTCCACGCGGCCAATATTCTGCTCAAGCAGGGCCACGCCGACCGCGCTAAGCTGTTATTGGGCACCGTAACCGAGCCGGAATTACAAGGGCAGAAACAAAAGCTGATTGCCCCGCCGGCCGAGACTCCGAAACAGTAGCGGACTATGAATAACGGCTTCGACCTCGCGATGCTGCGCGAGGGTCTCATGTTCTACATCGTGCTCGTCGTGAGCCTGTGCATCCACGAATGGGCGCACGCTTTCGTGGCCGACCGCCTCGGTGACGACACGCCGCGCCACGATGGCCGCGTGAC
>CAMDRP010000039.1 GCA_945906965.1 Opitutus sp. GAS368
GGGCGCAGGTCATATTCGCCACCCAGGAAAACATTTTTCCGGGTGGATTGCGGCTGCAGCGAGCGGGCGTCGTTGAGGTTCCAATAGTATTCTTTGCCTGGCCCGCTGGCGGCGCGAGCCGGAGCCGCCGACGCGACACCCGGCTGACCCGTCCCCGTGGTTGGCCTGAGAAAGAAGCCGCCCGTTGCCGTGAAGTAAGTCGTCGGAATGCCCGTGGGACGCTGGTTCGTAACGAGGAAAGCGCCATACGGGTCGCGACCACTGCTCACGACGGTGTTGAACTGGCCGTAGGCGCTCGTGGTCGTCCGCTTAAAGAACGACGTGTCGGTGTAGACGTTCCAAGGAGCCGGGGCGCGGGCGACCTGATCACCATCAGCTGCAAAAGGCCGGTCACGCAGAAAGGTGCCCTCGCGATCATACCAGTCGGCCGTGAACGTGAGCCGGCCTTTTTTGTTCGCGAAATCGAGGCCGTGCGTGAGCGAGGCGCGATACTCCGTACCGTCGCCGTATTCGGTGGTGCCAAAGCGCAACGACAACTCGGTACCGCGAAAACGGCGGTGCATCACGTAATTCACCACCCCCGCGACCGCGTCGGCGCCGTAGATCGACGAGGCGCCGTCGCGCAGGACATCGACCCGCTCGATGCCGCGATTCGGGAGTTGGTTGACGTTCACGGACAAGGCCGGAATGCCGTTTTCGTTCCAACTGATCGGATGGGGGGCGATGCGACGGCCATTGAGCAAGATGAGGGTGTTGCCGGAAGCGAGCCCGCGGAACGAGATATTAGCGTTGTCGCCGCGCGCATTTTGGGTCGCAAGCGCCGCCTCGTTACCCGGCAGGCCCGCCGCCATGGGTAGTGCGGCGAGTAAATCAGAAGGTTGGCCAGGATCGAAGATCTCGAGTTGCTCCGCGTTGACCGTCGTCATCGGCAACGTTCGCTCCTGCTCGATGCGCTTGATGTTGGAGCCGGTAACGCTGAAGGCTTCGAGTTTGATGGTTTCGCCGGTCGATTGTGCTGGAGCGGACACCTTTTGGGCAAGGGCGAGGCATGAGCAGGAAACAAGCAGGAGTGCGAAGCGGAGTTTGGGATGCATGGGAGTGGGGTTCTGCGTTGGGGAAAGGGAAACAGCGGCTAGGTCGCTTCGACGGCGGCGACGAGGGCGTGGGTGACCTCCAGCGTGGAGGCGGTGTAGCCGTGCCCCATATCGCGGGTGCACGGGCCACGCTCGACCGTGGTTTCGATGGCGCGAAGGACCGTCGCGGCCGCATCGGGCTGGCCGAGATGATCAAGCATCATCGCACCGGACCACACCTGGCCGATCGGGTTGGCGATGCCTTGGCCCGCGATGTCGGGTGCTGAGCCGTGGACGGGTTCAAACATCGAGGGAAATTCGCGCTCGGGATTCAGGTTGGCGGAGGGCGCGATGCCGATGGTGCCAGTGACCGCGGGTCCGAGATCGGAGAGGATGTCGCCGAAGAGATTGGAGCCGACGACCACATCGAACCAATGGGGATTTCGCACGAAATGCGCGGTGAGAATGTCGATGTGGTATTGGTCCGTGCGGACGTCCGGATAGTGCTTGGCCATGGCGTGGAAGCATTCGTCCCAAAACGGCATAGTGATCGTGATGCCGTTGGACTTCGTCGCCGACGTGAGATGCTTCTTGGGCCGGCGGCGCGCGGTCTCGAACGCATAGCGCAGAATCCGATCCACTCCGCGCCGCGTGAAGACGGCCTGTTGAAATACCACCTCGTCCTCCGTGCCTTCGTTGATGCGGCCACCGATGGCGGAATATTCGCCTTCGTTATTTTCACGCACGATTACCATATCGATGTCTCCCGCGACGCGATCGCGCAAGGGCGGAGTCACGCCGGCCATGAGCCGGACGGGGCGGACGTTCGCGTATTGGCGGAATTCGCGGCGAATCGGGATCAGTAGTCCCCAGAGCGACACGTGGTCGGGCACACCGGGAAAGCCCACCGCCCCAAGAAAGATCGCGTCGTGGTGCCGGATCTGGGCGAGGCCGTCGGCAGGCATCATAAGCCCGGTTTCACGATAAAAATCGCAGCTCCACGGAAACGTGTCCCACACAAGTGAGAAGCCGTGTTTTTTGGCGGCTGCGTCCAGCACCCTCATGCCGACCGGGACGACTTCCTTGCCGATGCCGTCGCCGGGGATCGTGGCGATTCGATAGCGTTTCATGTGGTAATCATATCGTGCACGCGTTGCGACGACTATCGGTGGAACCACCTAAAAGCATCTGCCGTGTCGGCGGGGCGTGTTTTGATAAACGTCGCGGGTAACGCCGTCGCCACGATTGTAGTTTCAAAATGCGAGGGCGAGTTCGACTCGGCCCGCGCCGATCGCGTGTTTCAGGAATCGCGGGCCGCCCACCCCGAGACACTCCGCTAGGTGTAACTGCGGGCTGTTGCATCGTCGGGCTTCCCAAAGCCGAAGCGGTGAGTATAATCCACCTCGTGCCGCCAACCCCGACTCCGCCGGTGCCCGCCCAAGCCGAAATGCCCCTGCTCGATTTGCAGACGGCGGTGGAGCTCGAGGAATTCTGGCGCGCGACGAAGCGACTCCTCACCAGTGTGATGCCGCACCATTCGTGCAGTCTTATGTTGGGCATTGTCGACTATCAGCCGTTCGAAGGCCGTCATCATGTGAACGTCGCGCAGGACCGCGCGAATCGACCCATCAACAGTCTTAGTATTTCGAAGCCGTTTCTCGCCGCCCATCCGCAACTCAAACTTTACACCTATGGTGACATTCTAAAGGAGGATCCGCAGGCACGCCAGCGGAGAAGAGAGCGGGAGAAGCAGTTCTGGGGGTGGGATCAGTTTGTTCACCTCGCGTTCTGGGACGGTAAAACGCCGGATGCGGTTCTCAGTGTGCGGCGGACCGAGGATCAGGGAGATTTTTCCGCGGAGGAACGGCAGTTTCTCGGATTTCTTCACCCGACGCTCGACGCCGGCCTGCGGCGGTTGCGTAAACTCCATCGCGAACGCGAACGCGGTGCCGCGATGGAGAGTTATCTGTGCAGCCTCCCGATCCCCGTGATGTTTGTCGATGCCAACGGCAAGGTGGCCTTCGCAACCCAACAGGCCTACGAGCTCTGCGCCGTGTGGAATTTCGGGGTGAAAAATGCCCGCGCGCTCAAGGTGCGGCGCTGTTTCCGTCTCCCACCCGAGATCGCCGCCGCCTGCCACGAATTAGCCTCCGCCCCCGCCGGCGGCGAGCGTGCCTCGCTCCTACCGATGCTGTCAGGGCAACGGGTGCAGCATCGCGAAATTTCGGGACTCGCGGCCAAGATCGATCTCGCTCAAGCGGTGAAAGGCCCATGGGGACGCCCGGGTTTCTGGGTGACGTTTACCACGTTCGGCCAAATGAACTGCGCCCACCCCGGTTTGAGCCCGCAGGCGGTGGCATTGCTGCAAGTCCTCAGCCTCAGCGAACGCCAAGTCGCGTTGCTGGTCGCGCGCGGCAGCCGCAACCAAGACGTCGCCAAGCAACTCGGCAAATCGCTACGCACGGTCGAATTTCAACTCAACGCTATCTATCGTAAACTCGGGCTGTCCGGCCGCACCGAACTCGCGCACTCCCTTGCTTAAAAGTACCTGAAATTAAAAATCTCCCGCATCACCATTAGGATAATGCTCAGCCAATCTGGCTTCGAATTCACTTAAGCTAAATCAATTACTCCTTTGGGCTGCTGATATCACGTACGTTAAAACGTACGCTACTTCAATGACCTCAATTTCCATAACCAAAGCGCGGACGACCCTCTATCAGTTAGTGGACGGTGCCGCGCTGAGCCATGAGCCCATTTTTATCACGGGAAAGCGCAACAGCGCGGTCTTGGTGTCCGCAGAGGATTGGCGGAGGGTGCAAGAGACCCTCTGGCTTCTTTCGGTGCCTGGTTTGCGGAAATCGATTTGAAAGGGTTTGGCTGAACCGCTGAGTAAGTCCTCCCAAGCCTTGAAGTGGTGAGCTGGGATATCTATTATACCAAGCAGGCGCATAAAGATGCCAAAAAGCTGGCGGCGTCGAATTTGCGGCCTCAGGCAGAGCGTTTTTTGGAAGTAACGATCCAAAGAAATCCGTCAGGGTCGGATGATCAAATCACCTCGGAGTTGCTTGGTAAGTTTCGCCACCATGATCGCCTGCTCGGGCTGCGCGGCGATATTGCGGGTCTCTCTTGGATCGGTTACGTGATCGTAGAGCTCGACGGCCAAGGGCTCATCATCCGGTGCGCGACGATCTACCCAAAGTGTGCAGCGATAGCGATCCGTGCGGATGCTGTAGCCTTTGACGTGGTCCTCGAAAGTTTTGCGGTCGTAGCGGGTGCCATGCTCCCGAGCGAGTTCCGCCTCGGCGACAGCAATGAGCGGACCGAAGAAGGTCTCTCGCATGGCTGCCGAGAGCGGTTTCGCCGCCCACTCGCGAAGAGCGGGCGCCGGAAATTCGCTGAAGGCGAAATTTTTCCCGGCGATCGTCGGGTTTTGCAATATAGGCACCAGGTTTTGGCCTTCGAGTGCCGCGGGCGCGGGCAAGGAGGCCAAGGTCGCGAGCGTGGGATAGAGGTCGATCGACTCAACGATGGCTGGGGCGGCGCGGGTGTTGCCCGCCATGCCGGGGGCGCGGATGATCAGGGGAATGCGGGTTCCGATCTCGTAGTTCGTTGCCTTGCCCCAGATGCCGTGGTCGCCGAGGTGCCAGCCATGGTCTCCCCACAGCACCACGATGGTGTTATCCCTCAAACCGAGAGCGTCGAGTTCCGCTAAGATGCGGCCGACCTGCGCGTCGATAAAGCTGACGCAGGCGGCGTAGGCGTGAATAAGCTGGCGCGAAGCCGCCGCATCAACCGGTCCGACGGTTGGCACACCTGTACGGGTCCGCAGCTCGAACGAACTATGTCGCGCGATGGACGCAGCGCCCTTCGGCGGTTCGGGGGCGGCGCTGAGCGGCAGCGTCGCCGGATCGTAGAGGTCGAAATACTTCTTGGGCGCAACGAAGGGCAGGTGTGGTCTGATGAAGCCGACGCCAAGGAAGAAAGGTCCGCCTTTGAGCTCCCGGAGGGCGGCGACCGCGACATCAGCGGTCTGACCATCGACGTAGGCGTGGTCGGGTCGGTCGGCCGCTTCCCACGCGGGGCCGCTGGCCAACCCGACCTGGACCGAGCCATATTTAGCGAGGGCGTCGTCGCGGCGTTGTTTGACGATGGCTTGGCTGGCGGGCAATTGATAGGAGGCGCCAGCCGCTCCGCCGGGGGCAACGCGTTTGCGCGTCCAAGAGTTAGCGTCGTCAGTTTGCTTGCCGTGAAAGACCTTGCCGACATAACTGGTGTGGTAGCCGTGCTGCTTGAAGAGCTGTGGCAACGTCACAACATCGGGCACGGTGTCGCGGAAAAACGTGTCGATGTGCTCTATTTTCAGTGTGCCCGGCCGGAGGCCAGTGAGCATCGAAGCGCGCGATGGCCCACAGATGGCGTATTGCACGTAGGCGCGCTCGAAGCGCACGCCGGTCGCGGCGAGAGCGTCAATGTGCGGGCTCTTGATGTAACCTGCGCCGTAGGTGCCGAGTTCGGGCCGCAGATCGTCGACGGCGATGAAGAGAACGTTCGGCCGTTCGGCGGCGCAGAGCGCAGCGGCGGCAGCAAAAACGAGAGCGAGGAGGTGGCGAAGGTTTCTCATGCGAGCATGGGCTTTAAAACATGGCCGTGCACGCTGGTGAGGCGGCGCTCGATGCCGTTATTGTAGTAGGTGAGGCGCTCGTGATCCAGACCGAGCAGGTGGAGGATCGTGGCGTTGAAATCGTAGAGCGTCGCGGCGTCCTGCGCGGCCTTGAAACCGAAGTTGTCGCTCGCGCCGTAGCTCGTGCCTGCATTTACGCCAGCGCCCATGAGAAAACACGTGAAGGCATCGGGGTTGTGGTCGCGGCCCGTGCCGTTCGCTTGGAGAAACGGCATGCGACCGAATTCCGTGCACCAGACGACGAGCGTGTCTTTGAGTAGGCCGCGCTGTTTCATATCGGCAAGAAGCGCCGCGGTGGGTTGGTCGAAAATTTCCGCCTGCATGGCGTGGGTGCGCTCGATATCGGCGTGCGAGTCCCAGTTACTGATGCCGTTGGCCTGGGCGTCGGAGCCGTTGAAGAGCTGCACCACGCGCACGCCGCGCTCCAGTAAACGGCGGGCGAGGATGCAGTTTTTCGCGTAGTCCTTCTTCAAATCCGTGCCGGTGCCGGTGCCGTAGAGTTTGTGGACGTGCTCGGGCTCGGACTTCAGATCGGTCACGTCGGGAATCGACAGCTGCATGCGACCGGCGAGCTCGTAGCTGGCGATGCGTGCGGCGAGGTCAGTGTCCCCGGGAAATTTACGCGCGTGCTCGGCATTGAAGGCGTCGAGCAAATCCCTCGCGCGCCGGTCCGCGGTGGGGGAGATGCGGTCGGGCCGGCCGAGATTCGCGAGCGGCCGCGCGGCACCGAAGTCGGTGCCCTGAAACGCAGCCGGCAGGAAGCCCGAGCCCCAGTTGTTTTTTCCCGAGCGGGGCTTGCCGCGCGGATCATTGATCGCGACGAACGCGGGCAACTGCTGGTTGGCCGTGCCGAGCGCATAGGTCACCCAAGCGCCGAGGGAGGGAAAGCCCTCTAGGGTGAACCCGGTGTTGAGAAAATTTTCGCCCTGGGGGTGAGCGCTTGTCATGCTCGTGAGCGAGTGGACGAAGCACATGTCGTCCGCGAGTTCGGCGAGGTTGGGCAGCAGCTCCGACACCATCTTACCGCTTTGGCCACGGGGTTTGAAGGCCCAGCGCGGCTTGGCGATGTTGCCGGTCGGACCCTCGAAGGTAACCGCCGGAATCCCCGGCGGCTTCTGGCCGTCGTATTTGAAGAGGTCGGGCTTGTAATCGAACGTGTCGACGTGGCTCACCGCGCCGACGCAGAAGATGACGAGCACCTGCTTGGCCTTCGGCTCGAAATGCGGCGGGCGGGGCGCGTAGGGCTGGTCGGGGTCGATTTTCGGGCGAACCGCTCCGAGGGCGGGCGCGGCGAGCAGGTTGTCACCGGCGAGCAGCCGCAGGAGCGCCACGCTGCCGGCGAGGCCGCCGGCCGTGCGGAGAAAATCGCGGCGGTCCAGCAGGCGCGGGCCGAACTGCGAAGGAGAGAGCGCGGGACCGTGGACGTGGTTTTTCATTCGATGAACGCGAATTCGTTGGCGTTAAGCAGCACGCGGCAAAGCGCGGGTAGACCGTCGGCCGCAGTCAGGGCGGTGGCACCGGAAAATTCAGCGACGGTGGGGGCACGACCAAACACGAGGGCAAAGATCCGCGCGATTTGAGCGCTGGGCTCGGCGCCGGCTTCGCGCTGTACACGCTCCGCGAGTTTTTCCGCCTGGGTGAGAATGAATTCCCCGTTGAAGAGATTGAAAGCCTGCAACGGCGTGGTGGAAGCGGTGCGCTTCGGCGTAACCTGTCCGCAGTCGGGGCGGTCGAACGCGGTGAACATGCGATCATCGATACCGCGCATGTTTTCCTGATAGATCATGCGGCGCCACGTGACTGGGCCGGAGTTGTTGACCACCTGCCAGCCTTCGTAGCGTTTCTTGTCGGCGTGGATTCTAAAACCCGGCCCGCCCATCGCCGGATCGAGCGTGCCCGCGACCGCGAGCGCCGCGTCGCGCAGCACCTCGGCTTCGACGCGTCGGGGAGGGAAACGCCAGAGCAGGCGCGCATCAGCGTCGATCTGCGCGGCGGTCGCATCGGGCGCGCTCGATTGGCGAAAAGCCGCAGAGGTCACGAGCAAGCGAATCGTCTGCTTCGCCGACCAGCCGCCGGAGACAAATTGTGACGCGAGCCATTCGAGCAATTCCGGATGGCTCGGGGACGCGCCGGCTTGGCCGAAATCGCCCGGTGTATCGACGATGCCATGACCGAAGACGTGCAGCCAAAGCCGGTTCGCCAGCACGCGAGGCGTGAGCGGGTTCCGCTCCGGATCCGTCAGCCAGGCTGCGAACGCGAGGCGCCTTTCTTGGTCGGTCGATTCCGACGTGAGCTTGAGGTCGGCTTGGAGCGCGGTGAGCGCGTTCGGAAATACCTCGTCACGCGGCTCCATCGGATCGCCGCGTCCGAGGAGGTGGGTTTTCACCGGCGGGATGAAGTAGCCGGCGAAGACCGGCTCCGGCAGAGCGGCGGTGTAGTCCTTTAGCAGCACGTGAAGCCGAGTCAGGAGCGTGCGCGTCACGCCCGGCTCCGGCGTGGCCGGGGCTTTCGCCGCAAGATCCACGTTGGCGACTTCGCGCCACTCGCCGTGGTCGCCGCGGACTTCGACGCGGTATCTGCGCGGACCGGACGCCGCGGCTCTGCCGGGCTCGATGAGATAGTCGGTGTGGGCCAGCGCTTCGCGGTCGGAGCTGAGCACGATGCGGTCGATCACCGATTCCGCAGACAGCTCAATTTCAAACCATGGGGGCGGGGCGGCAAGGTCGGCTTTCTCGCGGGCTTCCCGCGTGCGCCACGCGAACGTCTGGCCGAACTTGCCGTCGATCACATTGGCGACCTCGCGCATGAGCACCTCCGCCGGCTTGAACGAGCGGGCCTTGGCGCCCTTCGCCGCAAGAGCGAGATTCGTTTCGCCGGTGGCGGTGCCGAAAATCTCAAACTCCTCGACCACCGCGGAGGCTGGGTGCGGGAACGTTACCCGCACCGTGCGGGCGGGCACAGGCGCGAAGCGCGTCTGTAGGTGGTCGGGCCACTCCTCCGTCCACGACGACGTCACCGCGAGCAGTTCGGAGCGCACGGCGTCGAGCTGTTGCCGCAGGCCGTCAGCCCGGGCCAAGCGGGCGGTGGCATCGGGCATATTACGCCACGGGCGGTGGCCGTATTCGAGGCCTTGGAACACCGCGGCGAGCGCGTAGTAATCCTTCTGCGGAATCGGGTCGAACTTGTGGTTGTGGCAGCGGGCGCACGCCATCGTGACCCCTAGGAGGGAGGCGCTCACGGACTGGATCGTTTCGTCGAGCCGGTCGGCGCGCGCCTGCCGGATCGCCGACTCTTCGCGACCGACGGTGGCGGAATGGACGAAGCCGCCCGCTACGAGAAACCCGGTCGCCTCGTCGACCCCGAGCGCATCGCCTGCGATCTGCTCGCGGATGAAGCGGTCGAAGGGCAGGTCCGCGTTGAAGGCGCGGATCACGTAGTCGCGATAAGGCCAGGCGTTCTTGCGGTAGAGGTTGGACTCGGAGCCATTGGTTTCGGACCACCGGACGACATCCAGCCAGAATTGCGCCCAGCGCTCGCCGAAGCGCGGCGAGGCCAGCAACTCGTCCACGCGTTTTTCATAGGCGTGCGGATCGGAGTCACGGTTGAACGCCTCGATCTCCTCCGGCGTCGGCGGAAGTCCCGTCAACGTGATGGCGGCGCGACGCAGTAGCGTGCGGCGGTCGGCCGCGGGAGAAGCGACTAAAAGTTTCTCAGCGCGCTTGGCCGCGAGAAACGAGTCGACCGGATTGCCGTTCTTGGAAAACGACACCGGCACGTCAGGCCGCCGGATCGGTTGCAGCGACCACAGGACGGCGTTTTCCTCGACCCGCGCGGTCGCTTCCTCCGGCCACTGCGCACCCTGGTCGATCCAAGCGCGGAGGAGGCCGATCTGCGCGGCCGTGAGCGGATCGCCTTTACCGGCCGGCGGCATCTGCATCTCTTCATCCAAACCGGCGACATACTGGATGAGCGGTGAGTCGGCACTCTTGCCGGGTACGACGCTCGGTAGGCCGCCAGCCCCGCCGGCGAAGACGATCGACCTCACGTCCACCCGGAAATCGCTCCGCTGCTTTTTCGGCCCGTGGCACTCTAGGCAGCTCGCCGTGAGGATCGGCCGCACGTCACGCTCGAAGTCCACAGCGTGTGCGGCGGCAGGCGGAAGCGCGGCGGCAGCCGGGAGACTGTTCGGCGACAGCAGAGCCCCAGTCGAAGCAAAAATTAAATGGTGGGCGGCAACTCGGAACATTATGATAACTATAACCAGTAAACCAGTGAACTGCTATTCCCGCAATCACGGGGGCGGTCACGGCAGACGGCTACACGAGCCGCTCCTTGAGTGCTTTGGCGACGGCGCCAGAGCGGGTATTCACATGGAGTTTTTCGTAGAGGCTCTTGTTGTAGCTGTCGATGGTGTGGACGCTAAGCGACAGCTTGTTCGCGACTTCCTTATTAGTGAGACCCTTCACATAAAGTTCGAGCACCTCGCGCTCCCGCGGGCCGAGACCGTAGTCGTTTCGGGCGGGAGCGAGTTTCGAGAACATGTCGAGGACCCGGCGGGCCACGCGGGGCGACATAGGGGAGCCCCCGCGGCGCACTTCGGCGACGGCTTCGGTGATTTCCAGCATCGACGCTGACTTGAGGAGGTAGCCCGAGGCACCCGCGCACACCGCACGAAAAATCTTCTCATCGTCCTCGAAGACGGTGAGGACGAGAATCTGCGTGGCCGGCGCATGGGCCTTCAGACGGCGGATGCACTCAATACCGTCGATGCCCGGCAGGCCCACGTCGACCAGCACGGTTCCGGGCGCTGGGCCGATTGCGAGTTTTTCGAGCGCAGCTTCGGCGCTGCTGAAGCCTTCGACGGCGACGATGCCGGGCAGGGCTTCGAGGATTCGGCCGACGGTGCGCCGGAAGAGCGCATTGTCCTCGATCAACCAGACGCGGAAAGGAGGGGTGCAGGTCATGCGGATCAGGCACGTAACACGGATGGATTGAGCAAAAGCGTTAGCGTGGTGCCGCGGCCGGGTGCGCTTTCAAGGGACAGCTCGCCGCTGAGTGCAGCGGCGCGGTGCCGGAGATTCGCGAGGCCGTGGCCTTCCACGGCGGCGCGCGGCTCGAAGCCCGTGCCGTCGTCGACGATTCGCAGGCGCAGCTGGGCACCGTCGCGCAAGAAATCGATCGTCACGCGCCGGGCGGCGGCGTGCTTGCGGATGTTGTGCAGTGCCTCCTTGAACACTAACAGCAGATGCCGCTGGGCCGTGAGGGACGGCAATTCCAGTGCGACGCCGACCTCGAAGGTCCATTCGATTCCCACCAACATGCGTGCGGCGATCTCGCGCAGCTTGGCGACGAAATCATCGCCCGTCGTGGCGGGGCGCTGGATCAGTTCCACGATGTCGCGCATCGAGTCGGCCGTTTGTCGCGCCACGCGGCGAATTTCCTCCAGGTCGCCGGGCGCGGGGCCGCCGGGACGGTGGAGGCCCAGTTCGCTCAGGAGCGCGATGCTACCGAGGTTGCTGCCGATCTCATCGTGTAGATCGGAGGCGATACGCTGGCGCAGACGCTCAAGCGCTCGTTCGCGAGCGCGGCGCACGCGCAACAGGAGCGCAAGCACACCGGCGAGGGCGACGGCGCCCGTCAGCCACAGCGCATCGGCCAGACGTTCGCCGGCCGTCCCGCGGATAAGGAAGATTTCCTGCTCCGCCCTCGTCAGTTCGGCGAGCGCCTCACGGCGACGCGAGAGTCCGCGCAACCACTCCGGCCACTCGACGAGCCGCTGCTCGCTGGCGAAATCATCGGTGAGAAATTGCGGAAGCCAAGTGCGGTTGGCCCCGGATTCATACGTGTCGAGAAACGACACCGGCCGGTCGAGCGCGACGTTGCGCTCGCCCGAGTAGACCTGCAGCTCGGCTAGCGCGAAGGTGAAGTTCTCCGCGCGTTCCCAGAGCTTGGTGGCCGTGACGCGCACATAGCGCGCCCGCACTCCGAGTGCCGGCACCACCACCGGATTGCTCGCGGGATTGGGAAAATCGGTGCCCGTGAAGTTAGCGAGCATCGCCGGCCGGGAAAAATCCGCTTCGTCCGCCGCCTCGACTTTGAAGCGCACCGGAAATCCGAATCCAGGCCGGCCAGGAAAAATCCGCCCTGAAGCGCCGATGAGCCGCACTTCGTTGATCACCGTCGGCTCACCGAGGTCCACCTGCACCCATTTTGTCGCGTCGGCAGATTCGACGATCGTCGAGTGGTAGCCGCGGCTGGGGCTACGCGCCGCGCCGAGCGGTGCGCCGAGGAGGCTCTGGCCGTCGGTTAAGTTCGCCTTACCCCAAATGGCGAGGCTCTCGAACTGCTCGCTCGCCGTCACGCGGGCGCCGGCGGCGAGGTTGCGGTTGCCGCGTATCACCATGATTTCGCCGAGGGCGAAGACGAAGAACTGGCCGTCGGCGGTCCACGGTTCAGTCATGGTTACGCGCACCCGCCGCCCGCGTGCCCCTTTGGCAGCGATCCAGACCGGCAGGCCGCTGGGATTGGGCAGCGCCTGCGCCGCGTAATTTGCGAGGGTGGACTCGGTCTCCACTCCGAGCACGTCGACACGAAAACGCAGCGGAAAACCGTAGCCGGGACCAGGGAAATCGCGGTGAGGCGCATCGACGGGCACGAGTACGACCGCGTCCAACTCAGCTTCCTCGGGCAGCTCTACTTCGATCCAAACCGAGAAATTAATCGGCGCACGACCGGTGCGATAGGCTTGGAAGCCCATGCGGCCGCTCTGCTGGTTGCGCGGCGTTTCCGGCAGTGCGGTGATCTCCGCGCGCAAGCGCTCCCGCTGGACAAGTGCGCCACGGTAGTCGGCGCTCACCGCCCGCAGCAAGGGATCGTGCCACGGGCGCTCCTCGGCCGCGGCGGACGCGAGGGCAAGCAGTGCGATGAGCGCGGTCACCGGCCGCTGGGCATAGGCCAACCGGCGCCTCAATCGCGGCGCCCCGCCGACGGCTACGACGCGGACTAGGGGTAGCATCACAACATCTTTGGCGCGCACCGATGCGCCGGCGAACTCAAAAGGTGCCGCGGACGCCAAAGGTCCACTGCGAGCCGTATTCCGAACGGGTGCGGAATTGCGCGTGGTCGGGCGTGCGCGGTCCGGCGATCTCCATGTCGATCGGCGCGTCGGTGATGTTGGAGAGATTCATGAAGGCGGAGATCCGTTTATGAAATCGATACTCGGCGCTGAGATCGACGATCATGCGCTTCGAGCTCCACGTGTAGGTGCTTGGATCGATGCTGCGGCCGGTGGCGACGATGCCCGCGCGAGCGCGGCCGGAGTAGTTCCAGTTCATGCGGATGTTGTAACGCGGACGGTTGAGACTCACGCCCCAGTTGTAGGTGCGCGGGATATAGCCCGCGAAGTTGCCGGCTTCGTCGCCGGTCATACGCTGAGTACTGACGTTAGCGAAAACCTGCACACCGCGCGCCCAATTCGGAAAGAACGTCAGCGCCTGTTTGTAATTCACGTCAACGCCGCTCATGTGCACGGGCGTGTCGAGATTGAACTGAGTCGAAGCGTCATAACCGGCGTAGAGCGAGGGATCGAGGCCGTAGAATTCTAGGAACTCGTTCGTCGGGCGGAAAACCGTGCTGCCGAAAAAGTCCTCGATGCGCCGGGAGTAGCCACTGACCGAGATCAGGCCGACCTGCTGGAAGTAGTATTCCAGGGAGGCTTTGAACGTCTGCGCGGACCACGCCTTCACGCGGGGATTGTTGACGGCGATCCGGTTGTTGGCTGCGTTCGGCAGGCTAAGGTCTGGTAGGGTGATGCCGCCGGCAAGCTGGTCGAAATTGGGTCGACCGATCGACTGGAAGTAGCCGCCGCGCAGGATCAGGTCTTCACGCAGATTGTAGGTGCCGTTGAGGCTCGGGAAAAACCTCAGATATTCTTTTTCGAGGCGCAGACCGCGGTCGATGTTGGTGCGCTCGGCCGCGGCGAGGGCGTTGGTCTCGATGGGCAGGGGGCGGCCGTTAGCCCCGAGGATGAAGCGGCCGGCAGCGTCACGCTGGAAGTTGCGCGCCGCGTCGGTAAGCGGGCCGTGGCCCTCGCCGTTCGTCTGCTCCACGCGGAGGCCGCCGACCAGCTTGAGGCGGTTTTGAAAAAACTGCATGTCGCCGCGCACGTAAGCGGAGGAAACGAGTTCGCTAGCCCATTTGGAATTGGCCACGGCGCCGGTGTGGGTGGTCGCGGCGTTCGTCGTGAAATAAGCGGGGCTTGAGCGGTAGAGCGAAAAGAGCCGCTGATTGCTCACCCAGTCGGTACGGGGAAAGCCGAAGGGCGGGATGCGCTGCGAGAAGCTGTCGTCGCGCGCGACGACGGCGTTATCGTCGGCATTATTGGGCGTGCCGTTGGCGCCCACAAAGGTGTAAGCAGGGCTCGGGGAGCGGTTGTCGAGAATCTCCTCGCGCACGTCGAGACCTACCTTTACCGCAATCGGGAACGTTTGGAAAAATTCCCGCCGGGCGTTCACGAACGCCGTGCGCTTGAGCGAGACAATGCGAAGGTCCACGTTGTTGGCGGTGGTTAGGGTGTAGTTCGCGAGGTTGGTGTAGTCGACTGGGGCGCCGGTGGCGGTGTCGGTGACCGTGAGGCCGCGGGGGCGCAGGTAAAAAATGTCGTCGAAGGCGATCGTGACGCCCGTCCGCTGGGCGTTGGCCTGGCTAAAATTGCCGATGTCGGTGTTCTGATTGTAGCGGCCCGAGCGCGAAACGCCGGCGGTCGCTTCCAGTTTCCACACCGGGCCGTCGTGCCGGTAGGCGAGCGAGGGCGTGACCATGCGGCCGCCGACCTTGTTGGAAAGGTTCTGCAGTTGCACGTTGCCGGTGCCGCGCGTGGAGGTGGGCGTGAAGTTGCCCAGCGCGACGGCGGTAATAGTGAAATTGGCGGTGCGCTGAAACGCCTGGGCGTCGGAGTAGCCGTAGAGAAAAGAGAACGAGAGCCGGTCATACCGGCTCAGGCGGTAATCGACCGTGCCGCCGAACGTGATGCGCTTAGAGAGCACCGGCCGGTCCCGATAAATATAGCCGGTGAGGTAGGGCCGGTCAGCGGTGGTGTCGGGCAGTGTGGTGCCGTTGGTTGCCTGAGCGGCACCGGCCCACGTATTTTGCATGAAGGCACCGTGGGTGTAGAGGGCCGAGGCGCTGCCGGAAACCGTGAAGCCGAAACGGTCGTTGATCGGCACGATGGCGGAGAAATCGGAACCCGGATGAACCTTGCGGGCCGGCTCACGCAGCGGGCCGGGGCTGCGGTGAAAATCGCGCGCGTTGTCGCGCATCATCATCGTGACATTGTAATTCACCACAGGCTTCGAGCGCTCGAAGGCGCTGAGCGGAACCATGTTCACGGCGCCGGCGAGCGCGGCTCCGCTGATCTCGGGCGTCGGGGTATAGGCAATCTCGATACGGGAAAAATTGTTGATCGAGGATTGCTGGAGGCCGGTGTTGCGCTGCACGCCCGACGAGGCATCGGCAAACGCGATGCCGCCGACGGTGATGGGCACATTGCGCGGCGGCACACCGTTGAGGGAAACTTGGTAGGCGTCGCCGAAGCCGCCGCGGGTGATGTTGATGCCTGGGACGGATTTCAGCACCTCGCCGACGCCGCCGTCGGCCACGGGCCCGAATTCGTTCGCGGCGACGACGTTCATCGAATTGGCGGCAAAGCGCTGCGTATTAATCGCAATCGCGGCGCCATCCATCTCCTTCGAAGTCGCTACGGTGAAGGCCTCCAGCTTGATCCGCCCATCGCTGGCGAGCGCGCGATCGCCAAGATAGGAGAGCTCAAAATTTTGCCGCGCGACACCGCCAGCGGCGACGGTAACCGTTTTTGATAACGGGGGCACGCCAGTGCGAAATGCCGTGAGCTTGACCTCGCCGGCCTGCACATTGGTGAGGCGGAACTCGCCCGACGAATCCGTAAACGCCTCGATCGCGGTGCCCGCAACTGTGATGCGAACAAATTCCAGATACTCACCCGTGCCGGGATTGAAGACCCGACCCTCGATCATGCCGACACCAACAGCCGGACTAACGTTGGGCACAGCCTCGGCGGCAGCCAGCGGTATGCCAGCCACCAAGCAAGGCAGGATGAGGGTCGCCCACGCGGAGCAAAGGCGGAAGTTGCGGTGAGGAGTAGGCATGGGCGGGAAAGAAGTGCGAACGGATTCGAACAAACTCAGCGCTTGTCAGCACGGAGGGGGTTTAGGCACAGAGGCCTGTGGGCTCCTTTGATCGCTGGGGCCGATCACGGATGGTGAATGAAAATCATGCCCGTTTCGTGTCTCGGCTGCCATTCCCGCGAATCGGGGTATAGAGAGCCACAAGTTGCAATTAGGCTAAAACTGCCGGAGTCCTACGTCACCTTCTGCCTTGATCCGGCGGGGTCGCGGGCTAGCAACGCCGATATTCGACGCAACGCCAGATTCTAAAGGACCGGGATGACGGAGCCAAAAGAACGAACGGCATGAAGATTCAAAATTTTCGCTTTGCAGGTTGGCTCGGGTACATGATCAAGCATCGCGTGACGGTCGTGCAGCCTTGATAGTTCCAGCTTCCCACTCCCATACGTATCCGAAGTTCACTTACGCAAATTTTTTTGCCTTCGGTCTTAACGGGTATTATGTCGTTTGTTTCGCCGGCGGTGACGATGTTCGCCGACGATCTCGGCATCGAGGCGCGCGGTGGGCTACGCACAAGCGCTGTGAGCGCACCGACACGGCTGCAGGTCATGACGGGCAAATATAATTTCCGTAATTGGCGCGCCTTCGGCGTGATGGATCCCGCGGAGCGCACCTTCGCCCACGAACTCCGCGACGCCGGTTACCGGGACCGGCATCGTCGGCAAGTGGCAGATCTACCATTACGATCCACCCTCGGGCCCGATTGGCGTGGCCAGGGGCCGCGCCTGAGCAGAGCGGGGTCAACGAGTTTTTCCTCTGGCACGCCAGGCACACCGAGGACAGGGGGTCGCGTTTTGCCGATCCCACGATCTACGACAGCGGCACGCTGCGCTGGAGCTATCGCACGTTTGTGTGAACGGAGAATTATGACCCGATTCTGGGGTTTAGCCCTCACGATTCCTGGGACTTATCGTAGCGAGATTCAAAAGTTCCGAACTGCGCCGCCCGGCTGGGCTGATGCGCTTGCGGGGGAAAACTTCTTTGGGCAGACCGTTAAGGGCCCGCCAGGCCTTTACATGAAAAGAGTAGAGAGCGCCGTTTGCTGTCGAGTGACCAAAAAGGTGGGACCCCTAATGTAAAAAAGAGAGTTGGGACATTCAAATCCCCTGCAACTGGGCCAATCTAGTGCCGTAAAAGTTAGCTACATCCCAAGCTTTTCAGTGCTTATTATACTCGAACCTATCTATAACTTTGCCCGTATCATAGAGCAGCGTTTTCGGATAGTAAGCCTCGTCAAACGGGCGGGGCCGAGTCGGCCCGCCCCAAGTCGAGCCTTCGCGGCGTCCCCAGTGTCGGCGCGCCCAGTGCGGACCACGGAGCGGATCCCGCGTTCGGTTCATCCATGCGAGCAATTCATCCAGTAATTGCGCCCGTTGAGGCGCCAGCTCTGGGTCGTTGATCCGGTTTTGAAGTTCGAGAGGATCTACCGAAAGATCGTAAAGCTCATCGGTATCGAGCAGATTGATGACGAGTTTGTAGCGTCCATCGAATGCACAGCGGATGGGGGCAAACGCGCCAAAACCGTCGTGATCAATTTCAAACCGGTTGAATTCGAGGAAGACGAAATCGTTGGTGCGGTGATCCGGGTCGCGCATTTGCGCCAACAATGAGCGCCCTTGCAGGATTTCGGGAATCGGCAGCCCGAAATATTCGAGCAACGTTGGCACCAGATCGATGTGCGATATCGGTTCCTTCGATACCGCGCTTACCGGTGACATGCTTGGCCAACGGACGATGAACGGAATTCGGACAATTTCCTCATACATGCACGGGCCTTTTCCGTATAGACGATGGCTTCCGAACATATCACCATGATCACTGGTATGGATAACGAGGGCATCGGGTGTTTCCGCATCAATCGCCTCGATGACCCGGCCTACTTGTGAGTCACAAAAGCTGTTGCAGGCAAAATGTTGCGGGTGGCGCAGGCCGGTGGTGTCGCCGTCGCGAACGATCTGGTTTAGATGGGAAGCGGTGTGGCCGGCCCATTCTTGTTGCGAACGAGGCTTATCGGTCAGCGGGTCATTCGCGTTGGGCACGGGGAAGAGAAAATCATTGAACGAGCTGGCATAGGGCTCAGGGGCAATGAAGGGGTGATGCGGTTCGTCAATCGACACGACCAACAGAAAATCTTTATCCCGATGGGCACGGATGAATTCCCGCGCTCGTTCGGCAATTCTCCAAGCATGAGTGAAATCGGCCGTGATCGCGTTTTCCGCCACAGCCTTAGCGTCCAGCACCCGCCGCGATAGCGCACGAGCTTCGTCGTTTGGTAGGGAATCGAGGTAGTTGCGACCGTCCATCCAGTAAGCCGGATCCCAGCCCGGGGGGCAACGACCGTCGCCGAAGTAGTCACTGCCGTCGAGGTGCCACTTGCCGATGTATCCGGTGGCAAAACCCCCATCGCGCAGCCGCTGGCCCAGCGTGGGCAAATCCAGATGGGGCGCCATGTCGTTGCCCAGAACCCCGTTGCTGTGGGGATACAGACCGGTGAACAGGGCCGAGCGCGCCGGTCCGCAAACCGGTGCGCAGGTATAGGCGCTGTCGAACCGCACCCCCTCGGAGGCGAGTCGGTCTATATTCGGCGTGCCCAAAGCCAAATCCGGCCGGTAGCAACCGACGCAATTCGCGCCTTGGGTGTCGATGAGGAAGAGAACGGTCTGTCGTTTAGCCATGGAAAATTTTCCGGTGATAATCAGGAAAGTGTCCGTCGCATCTTAATGTGCTACTGGATGCACGCACACGACGGTACAAGCCGGGTGGAGTCGCGTAACCGGAAAATCTAAGACGTTGCCGAGTCTCACTCATGACGGGGGTCAAGTCCGGACGTTGGATGAGTTTTCGCGCGAAAGGACTGACGATACATCGTCGGTGTCCGTTGAGTGATCCGTTTGAAAAGGCGGCAGAAATAAAAAGGGTCTTCATAGCCAACAAGGTGAGCGATATTCTCAACTTTGGTATCTGTCCCAGCAAGATACTCACACGCTTTGGCAATTTTCTGTTGGTTAAAATAGCTACGCGGACTCTGGCCGGTAAGCTTCCGGAATTGCTGCGTGAAATAGGCGTGCGACATGCCAGCAATCGCCGCCAATTCGTGGATACTCACGTGGGTACCGAGGTTATTGCTCATCATCGTGAGCGTGCGCGCGATCCGGGTCGCGGTTGAATCCTGCGTAGCCGTACGATGGCAGATCTGGCCGAACAGATCGCCGAGTAATTGGTGCATCGCCGAGGAAGCCTGCACGAGATTCTTATAGGCACTACCCTCGTGGTAGATCCCGAGAATCTTTTCGAATTTTTCGACGAACCGGAGGTCCGATTGGACCGCGATGCAGATATTTTTTCCGCCGGTGGTCAGGATATCGTAATACTGCTGGGCAACCGTGCCGTTGAAATGGATCCAATAGTAGGACCAAGGGCTATCCGCATCGGCTTCGTAGGCGTGAAACTCAAAGGGGCGAAGCAGCGCGAAGGTGCCACGCGTAATCTTGTGTTTGCCTTGGCTGAAATCGAGGGTGCCCGCCCCATCGATGCAATAGAGCAACGTGAACGCCCAGTCCCCATTGGCCCGGGAGACTTTTTGCCCTTTGGCCCGCGGGGAATAACCCAAGCGGCAGGGCAACAGGGCGGCCGTGAGGGGTTGCCGACTAGCCGATTCCACGACTTTGGTCGGCAACTTGAAAACTCGTTCCCCCGGAAAGTCTTCACGGCCAAGAACGGAAACGAGCTTACGGCCGTTGAAATTAAAAACCCGCGTCTTGTCGTCCGGCATGTAGGCATCGAGCGAGAAGGCCGTCGGATCTAAAGCCGGCAACACGCGGTTGCGCAATTTGGCGGCCTTCGCGACTTTCCTCACCGATTGGTTGGGTTTGCCCATGACCATCTGTTAACCGGGGCTGGCGAGCCGCCACAGGGAAAAATAAAGCGCGACCGCAAGCACGGCGACCACCACCGATGCGACGCGGAGGCCGCGCCAAGGCTTAAGGTCCATCTCGGGCGCGGACGACATATTGGGCCGCGATTTACTGGCCGCCACGGGAGCGGCGGGGGCAAATTGGCCGACGATCAGCATAAAGCCACAGAGTAGGACGGTGTTCAGGGCGGCGAGGTGGAGCCAGTGGATGCGCAACGAGGATAAGTTGAGGCGGAACCCAAGGAAGCCGTCGCCCCAAAGGCTGTTCAGCAAAATCGAACTGAATACCCCGAGGATCATGGAGACGTTGGCCGCCCAAGCGGGGACCCGCCGGCTAAACATGCCTATGACGACCACTGCGAGCAGGGGCAGTTTAAATGCGGACATGACCTGCTTCATCATCGTAAAGATTCCCTCGGAAGAGCTGCCCAGCAGGCTCGTGGTGAAAATGGCCACGAACACGATCACCACGGAAAAGAGCTTGCCCGCTCGGACCATCTCGCGGTCCGAAGCCCCCGGCCGGAGCCAGCCTCGATACAGATCCAGACTGAACATGGTCGAAACACTGTGCAGTCCGCCGTTAAAAGAGCTGATCACGGAGCCGAGGAAAACCGCGGCGAACAAGCCCACCAGGTAGGGCGGCAGCACGGCGTCAACCAGCAGCGAGTACGCGAGATCACCATTGCCCACGGCGGCGGCGCCGAACATTTCCGCCGCAATGACTCCGGGAAATACGAGAAAGAAAGGCCCGAGGAGCTTAAGGCCCGCGGTGGCCAGAATTCCTTTTTGTGCCTCCGCGAAGCTCTTGGCGCCGAAGGAGCGCTGCACGATCATCTGATTGGTACACCAGTAGAACAGATTGATGAAAAGCATACCGGTGAAGAGTGTGTCGAAGGGCACGTTTGATCGCGGACCACCAACGGGGTCGATCTTCGTGGCCTGGTGCTGGAGCACGCGGCTTAGTCCGGCGAGAAAGTCGCCATCTCCCAGCTTGAAAAGTGCAAGCACCGGAATGAGCAGACCGCACACCAGCAAACCCGCGCCATAAAGCGTATCGGACAGCGCCACGGCTTTCATGCCACCGAAGAGCACGTAAAAGGTGCCGATGATGCCGATACTCCACGCCATAATTTGGAAAGATGTCGCCTCGGAAACTCCCAACTGGGTGTGCACGTGGAAAATGGTGCTCATCGCCAGCCCGCCGGAATAAAGCACGAACGGCAGGATGTTCAGCGCGATCGTGATGATGAAGACGATGCCCATGATCCGGCGGGCCGTCGCGTCGAAGCGCTGTTCGAGAAACTGTGGCACCGTAGTGATATTGCCCGACCAGTAGCGCGGCAAAAAATACCACGCCATCGCGATCAAGGCGAATACCGGCACGATCTCCCAAGCCATCACCACCGCGCCGTGAATCGAGGCGGCCCCGTTCAGACCGATCAACTGCTCGGTGGAAAGATTGGTCAACAGCAGCGCCATGGCCACTTGAATCCAAGGCAATTTCCGACCGGCGAGGAAGTAGGTTTGCGCGTCGCTGTTGTCGTCCCGACGGGTTTGCCACCAGGAAATCAGCGCGACCACTACGGTAAAAAAAAGGAATGAGCCGACGGCTAGCGGAAGGTTCATAATTGGGGATGTGCAATCCAAATGCCCGCCAACCGGCCGAGGTTAGCAAAACGATAGGAGAGTTGAATCAGAAGCTGAACTTGTTTGAAATAATCCATTCGAGCAGTGCGTTGAAGCGCTAATTTACCGGCGTGCCAGCGGTCGCCTGAGATAACCAAGGCAGACTGAGCCAAAGCGTGAAACGCGATGGACGCGGGATTCGAGAAAAGCAGAAGGAACTCATGTTAACTGGGGGTGGGATTGAGTCGAACGTGAGCTGAGAGGCTTAGTCACCATACGCGAGGCAACGCACTTTCAAAATGGATGAATTTGGCATCAATCTGGACTTATTGAATCCAACTTAGGACGCGCTTCCAATCAAAGGTTTCAGTCCAAAAACACCCCGGTCGCTGGTCGGATGGCTCGAAATGCTCCAACAAAAAGTCCAGCGAGCCATGCGGAACGTCTATGGGCGATCGGGGGCCGGGCAATTATCATATTAGTTCATCCGCTGCCCGTCTCAGGCACAGAATTCCCCCTGCCCTCAAAATTCGCTTCTGGCCGCGGTTCCATCCCCCTATAAAAGTCATGCTCATTAAACCATCACTATTGACCCTTCGTTCGCTCATTTTGGTCTCACTCAGCATGGTCTGCGTTACGCTGCACGCCGCCGAGAGCGCGCGCGCGCCCTACAACGTGTTGTTCATCGCGATGGACGACATGAACGACTGGGTGGGGGCCTTCAGTGGCTCGCCGCAAAATCGCTCGGCCACGCCCAAGATGGATCTATTTGCGAAAAACGGGTCCGTCGTATTTCAACAGGCGAACTGCGCGGGACCGGTGTGTGGTCCGTCGCGCTCGGCGTTGCTTTCCGGCTTCATGCCGCACCGGAGCGGGGTTTATAGCAACAGCCAGAACATGCTCAGTTCGGCATTGGTTAAGACCCACCTCACGCTACCGGAGTATTTTTCGAAACACGGCTACCACACCCTTTCGACGGGAAAGATCTTTCACAAACATCCCGGCGATGAAGGACACTGGTCGTTTGATCAGTGGTTAGCGTCTGAGGGTGGAAGCGGTTCGCGGCCAGACCCGGATCGCGTCACCTCGCGCAATCGAAATCTGGTGGATGGCAAACCTGCCGTTTTGCCCGAAGTCAAAAGCGAAGGCAGCGAAGGCGGCGAAGGTGAAGGAACGGAATTTGCCTGGGGTCCTACCAGGGGCCCCAAGGAGGAGTCCAAAGATTGGAAGGCAGCCGAGTGGGCGGCGGCACAATTGGCCAAACCATCGGCGAAGCCCTTCTTCTTGGCCCTGGGTATATCCAAACCCCACCTGCCTTGGTATGTGCCACAGGAATACTTCGACCGTCATCCCTTGGAAAGTATCCAGCTCCCGGAAGTTCGCCTCAACGATCTTGAAGATGTCATCGCGCCCAACGGCCGGTCGAAATTCAGTCCGTCTTCCGATTTCAAATGGGCCAGTCAGGATCCAAGATTGATGAAGGGCGCGGTGCGAGCCTACTTAGCCGCCACGAGTTACGCGGATGATTGTGTCGGCCATGTCCTCGCGGCGCTCGAAAAAAGTCCGGCCCGCGACAACACGATCGTCGTCATTTGGGGCGACCACGGCTGGCACCTTGGCGAGAAGCTGCGATTCCGTAAAGCGACGCTTTGGGCGGAATCCACCCGGCTACCGTTGATCATCCGGATGCCCGGGATGAAGTCGCAGCAAGACTGCCCGCGCGTGGTCAATCTGATCGATCTCTTCCCCACCTTGATCGAGGCATGTGGATTGCCGGCTAAACCGGAAATCGACGGACGCAGCCTCGCCCCATTGTTACGGGATCCGCAGACGCCTTGGCCCTACCCGTCCATCACGGTCAACGGCAAGGGCAACGCCTCCGTGCGCGACGAGGGTTGGTATTTCATCCGCTACCAAGATGGCGCCGAAGAGTTTTACGACATGGCGCGCGATCCCCTGCAGTGGACCAACCTCGCGGCTTCGAGCGATCCGGAAATCCGAACCCAGATGAAACGACTGGCCGCATCGTTCCCAGCGTCATTCGCCCCCGACGTGGCCCAAAACCAAGGCGGCAAAGCGGCAAAAGAGGAGCGAGCCGGCAACCCGGACCCAACACTCCGGCCCGCCCGAGCGGCGGCACAGTTGAAGTAACCGCTGTGCAACCGGGCATGAATCACGGATTCAAAATCGATCGACTCACTGGTAGGTCGCGAAGGCGGCCGGCTCCTGGAAACACCATGAATTACACTATGAGAAATCCCCTTAACATCTTAACCCTGGCCGCGCTCTTACTCACTTCGCCGGCCGCGCTCTCGGCCGCCGGGCCTGCACAGTCGCCCGCCCAACCCAACATTATCTACATCCTGCTAGATGACGCGGGCTATGGCGATTTTGGCTGTTACAGCCAAAAGACTTTACAGACCCCGAACGTGGACCGGTTGGCGAGCGAGGGCATGAAGTTCACGCGGCACTATGCGGGCTCCACGGTCTGCGCGCCCTCGCGTTGCGTCCTCATGACCGGCCTGCACACGGGCCACAGCCGCATTCGCGCCAATGGCCCCAGTCACTTGCCCGACACGGATCTCAACGTGGCCCGGTTGCTCAAGGATGCGGGCTACCTCACCGCGTGCATCGGCAAATACGGCCTGGGCATGCCTCTGCCCCCGGATGATCCGCAGAAAAAAGGCTTCGATTATTCCTTCGGCTACGTGGACACCGCGCACGCGCACAATGGTTACCCCACCTACCTCTTTCGCAACGGGGCCAAGGTGTCGTTCGACAACCGGATTATTCCCGGCTCGGACAACAAACCCGGCACCGGCGTGGCCCCGCTCGACGGCCGGAAGCAGTGGGCACCGCAGCTCTTGGCTGAAGATGTGCAGCGCTACCTCGCCGAGCGCGCGAAGGACCGCAGCAAACCGTTCTTCCTTTATTACGCACCCATTCTTCCCCACGCGAACAACGAAGCGGACGAATCCTCGCCGCTCGGCCACGGCATGGAAGCACCCGCCGATCCCGAATTCGCTTCGCGGGACTGGCCCGCAGTGGAAAAAGCTTTTGCCAGCGCCATGAAATTCGTGGACCGCGACGTGGGTGCAGTGATGG
>CAMDRP010000040.1 GCA_945906965.1 Opitutus sp. GAS368
CTCCTTCATCCACGAGGGCCAGACGGTGAAATTTTGCTGCCCGCCCTGCGAAAAGAAATTCCTAAAGAACCCCGCGCGCTACCTCGCCAAACTCACTCCGCCCAGTAACCCGGCCGCCCCGAAATAGCCCGCCGCCGTAACCGCCCGCACCTTCGGCCCAGCATTTTCAACTTCGCGGCCTTTCGCGGTTTTCCACGACCGATCCCTCCGCTCTCGCGTGCTTCGTCGCCGCCTGCTGCGAACTCCCGCATTTCCACTCATCTCCTCACGTCCCTCGCCTCTTACTCCGCCCACCCCTCTCGCTCCTTAACGCGCCACCACCCATGCGCCCGAAGTTTCTCGCTCTCGCCTTTTACTGCGCCACCACGCTGTTACTTTCCGGCTGCAACACGGCCGCCGTCCGCGTGCTGACCAACTATGAGACGTTTTCAAAACTCGATCCCAAGGTCCGCGCCAACATCCTCCGCGGCCGCCCCAACTACTCCAGTTCCTCCGCCAGCGCGAGAGCGGGCCGCGAGGTCTGGAGTTACACCGGACTCGATGTCACGAAGCCCATCAGTTTCGACTCCAACCAGTCGGGCTACGCCAACGCTACGCCGACCATCTTCCTCGGCTCCGTCACTTTCCGCGACGGAAAGGTGATCGAGTTCACCAACAGCTTCGCCGCCCGCTAAGCCCACCCCGCACCGCCTGAATTTCTGCGCCTCCTCCCGTTGTAGAACCGACCACCGGTCGGTTGTCGGTCTCCGCTTCCGCCCTTCCGTGTATTCCGTGTGCTCCGTGGGCACCCTCCGTCTTCCGCGCCCTTCGCGTGGATCCTCTCCCTGCCGCGTCCCTTGACACGCCGCCGATTCCTCGGCTCGTTTTCCGTCGTGTCGTTCCTCCGCCGCTTCATTGCCGTCGCGCTCCTGGCCCTTTGGCTGCCCGCGACTTTGCACTGCGCCCTCGAGGCCGCCGGACTCAAAATCGCCTTTGTTTGCCACGACCACGACGATGGCCACGGCCATAGTCACCCGGCGCCCGCACCGGACCACCACGGCGCTCAGTCCGACACCGATGCCTGTCACCCTTTGGAAGATGCGGCCATTAAACCCACGTCTCTCGCGAAACTCGTCGGCCAAGCCACGTTTTTCCTGATCGCTCTCCTGCCTGTCCCACCCGAACTCCCGGTCGATCGCGTGTGCCCCGAGCGCACCGATGTGCCCCGCGAGTTGGGTCGAGGTTGGCAATTCGCCACGCGCGCCGCTCCGCCGGCACGCGCTCCGTCCGCTCCGGTTTAACGCGCTCGCCCAGCGAGCCGCCCGTTCCGTCTCCGCGCTTTCGCGGAGCCCGTCCCCGCCACGCGCAGCCGCGTCGGCCTGCCTTCGTTCCATCGTCCGTATTTTTCCCATGCGTTTACCTGTTTTCACTCTCCTTTTGCTCACCGCCGCGACGCTCACCGCCGCCGAGCGATCGCTCACGCTCGCCGACACCCTCGCGCGCGTAGAAGCCGGCCACCCCTTTCTCCGCACCCGCGACGCCGAGTCCAGCCTCGCGGCCGCCCGCTCCGCCCAAGCTGCCACCCGACCTGCCGCTGAGATTTCCCTACAATTCGAAAACGCTCTCGGCACCGGCGCACTCAGCGCCACTCGTAGCCTAGAAACCACCCTCCAGCTCAGCCGGGCGCTCGATCTCGCCGACCGCCGTGCCGCCCGCACCACCATCGCCACCGCCCGCAACGAGGCCGAGCGCCTCGCTTGGGAGGAACGCCGCCGCGAACTCCACGCTGAAGCGGCGTGCCGCTTCATCCGCGTCGTCGCCGCTCAAGCCGAACTCGCCGCCGCCCGAGAATTCACCACCCTCGCCCAAGCCTCTGCCGACACCATCGCCGCCCAGGCCCGCGCCCACATCGCGCTTCCTGCCGAAACCGCGCGCGCCCGCCTCGCCCTCGCCGACGCCACCCTCGAAAGCGAACACGCCGAGCACCTTCTTCTCTCTGCCCGCCAGTCCCTCGCCTCCCTTTGGGGCGCCACCCCACCCGACTTCGACACCGCGCTTGCCGATCTCACCACGCTCCCCGCAGCCGCACCTTACGAGACCCTCTTCGCCCGCCTCACCGCCGCGCCCGCACAAACCCGCTACAGCGCGCTCACCCGCTGGCGCGAAGCCCAAGAACGCCTCGCCCGCCGCGACGCCACCCGCGGCGAAACGCGTTGGTCCGCCGGTATCCGCCGCGTCGAGGCCACTGATAATTTCGGCTTCGTCTTCGGCCTCGGCTACGCGCTCCCCAATCGTGCCAGCGGTGAAGCCTCCGCTTCCGAGGCCCGCGCCGAACGCGACCGCACCGCGGCCGACGGCGAGGCGGCCCTCCACGCCGTCCGCTCCACGCTCTTCTCGCTGCATCAGGAACTCGGCCACGCCCGCCTCGCCCACGACACCGCGCGCGACGAACTCATCCCCGCCGCCACCGCGTGGCTCAACGCTATCGACGCTGGTCTCGCCGCCGGCCGCTACCATGCCCGCGACCAACTCGAAGCCCGCTCCGCTCTCTTCTCCGCCCGCCGCCGCCAAGTCCAGGCCGCCGCCGAATACCACGCCACCCTCGTCGAACTCGAACACCTCCTAGCGGCCCCCGCCTCGTCCTAATTTTTCACCCCACTCTCTGCCCATGAATTGGAAACTCTCGCTCTCCCTCATTATCGTCTTAGCCGTCAGTGGCGCCGCCACCTACTTCATCGTCGAGTCCGGCCACGATCATTCCGTCGTTGGCGGCCACGATAATCACGCCCACGCCCACGGCCAAGCCCACGCCCACGGCGCGCCCACCGAACCCGCCGAGGCCAAAGGCCCGCATAACGGCCGCCTCCTCCACGACGGCGACTTCACCCTCGAACTCGCCATTTTCGAGCGCGGCACGCCGCCCGAGTTTCGCGCGTGGTTCAGCCAGGCCGGCAAACCGCTCTCGGCCTCGGCCGTCCAACTGAGCGTCCAGCTCACCCGCCCCGGCGGCAAAACTGACGTGCACCGCTTCGCTCCCTCGGGTGATTTCGTGCGCAGCCCCGACGAAGTTTACGAGCCCCACTCCTTCTCCTACAAAATCGCCGCACGCCACGGCGACCGCCTCTACCGCTGGGAATTCGAAGCGCCCGAGATGCAAACCACGCTCGCCACCGACGTCGCCGCCCGCTCTGGCCTCGCCACCGCCCCCGCCGGCCCTGCCACGCTCGTCGAAACGCTACCCGTTTACGGCCAGGTGAAACTCAACGCCAACCGCCTCGGCCGCGCCGTCCCGCGATTCGCTGGCCTCGTGCGCGAAGCGCGCAAATCCATCGGCGACTCCGTCAACGCCGGCGAGGTAGTCGCCGTCCTGGAAACCAACCTGACTCTCGCCACCATCGAGGTGCGCGCCCCGCTCGCCGGTGTCATCATCGAACGCGAGGTTCACACCGGCCAGACCGTCGCGGAGGGCGCGATGCTCTACACCATCGCGGATCTCTCCGAAGTCTGGATTGATTTACAAATCCCCAAGCGCGACCAAGCCCGCGTCAAACTCGGCCAGACTGTCACCCTTCACGCCGACGACGGCGGCCCCGCCACTACCGGCACGATCTCCTGGCTCTCGCCTTTTGGCGATGCGGCCGCGCAGACACTCACCGCCCGCGTCGTCCTCCCCAACCCCGACGCCCGCTGGCGCCCCGGCCTCTCACTGAAAGCTGACATCGCCATCGCCGAAGCCACCGTCCCGGTCGCCGTGAAAGAGTCCGGCCTCCAAACACTCTTCGATTTCACCGTCGTTTTCTCTCAGCACGGCGACGTTTACCAAGCCCGCCCCCTCGAACTCGGTCGCCGCAGCGGCGGCTACGTCGAAGTCCTCAAAGGCCTCGCCGCTGGTGAGCTCTACGTCACCGAGAATAGTTTCCTCATCAAAGCCGACATCGGCAAATCCGGCGCATCCCACGACCACTGATAGCTCGCCAGCCCATCACGCGCCCACCCGCCATGCTCGAAAAACTTCTCCAGTTCTCCATCCGCCACCGTTGGTTCGTGCTGCTCGCCACCCTCGGCGTCGCCGCGCTCGGCGTATTTAATTTTCAACGCCTCCCCATTGATGCCGTCCCTGACATCACCAACGTCCAGGTTCAGATCAACACCGAGGCGCCCGGCTATTCCCCCCTTGAGGCCGAGCAACGTGTCACCTTCACCGTCGAGACCGCGATGGCCGGCCTCCCCCGGCTCGACTACACGCGCTCCCTCTCCCGCTACGGCCTCTCGCAGGTCACCGTTGTCTTCAAAGACGGTACCGACATCTACTTCGCCCGCCAGCTCATCGCCGAGCGTCTTCAGTCCTTACGCACTCAGCTCCCCCCCGGCCTCGACCCCACGATGGGCCCGATCTCCACCGGCCTCGGCGAGATTTTCATGTTCACCGTCGAGCCTGAATTCGCCACCACGCGCAAACCCGACGGCACCGCCTACACCCCCACCGATCTCCGCGAACTCCAAGACTGGGTCGTGCGCCCGCAGCTCCGCAATTTAAAGGGCGTCACCGAGGTCAACACGATCGGCGGCTTCGTGAAACAGTTTCACGTCACCCCTCACCCCGACCGCCTCGTCGCCCACGGCCTCACCCTGCGCGACCTCATGGAGGCCCTCGCCCGCAACAACACCAACGTCGGCGCCGGCTACATCGAGCGCGCCGGCGAACAATACCTCATTCGCGTACCCGGCCAGGTCACCAACCTCACCGAAATCGGCGCCCTCGTCCTCGCCCAGCGCAGCGGCCAGCCCATCCGCGTGCGCGATGTCGCCGAGGTTATCATCGGCGAGGAACTTCGCACCGGCGCCGCTACCGAAAACGGCCGCGAGGTCGTCCTCGGCACGGTCTTCATGCTCATCGGCGAAAACTCCCGCGAGGTCTCCACCCGCGTCGCCCAAAAACTCGTCGAGGTAAACCGCAGCCTCCCGCCCGGCGTAGTTGCCACCGCCGTTTACGACCGCACCAACCTCGTGGACCGCACCATCGCCACCGTGCGCACCAACCTGGTCGAGGGCGCGATGCTCGTGATCGTGATCCTTTTTCTGTTCCTCGGGAATTTCCGCGCCGCACTCATCACCGCCGCTGTCATCCCGCTCTCCATGCTTTTCACGATCACCGGCATGGTGACCAACCAAGTCTCCGGCAACCTTATGAGCCTCGGCGCCCTCGACTTCGGCCTCATCGTAGATGGCGCCGTCATCATCATCGAAAATTGCCTCCGCCGCTTCGGCGCCGAGCAGCACCGCCTCGGTCGCCTCCTCACAAAACCCGAGCGCCTCGCCCTCGCCTTCGAAGCCACCAAAGAAGTCCGCGGTGCCACCCTCTTCGGCGAACTCATCATCGCCATCGTTTACGTGCCCATCTTCGCCCTCACCGGCGTGGAAGGAAAAATGTTTCACCCCATGGCCTTCACCGTCGTCACCGCCCTCCTCGGCGCGATGCTCCTCTCCGTCACCTTCGTCCCTGCCGCCGTCGCGCTCTTTGTCACAGGAAAAGTCTCCCACCAGGATAACCTCGCCATCCGCGGCGCCAAGGCCCTCTACCGCCCGACGCTGCGCTTCATCATGACGATCCGCCCCGCCGTCGCGCTCGCCGCGGTCGTGCTCGTCGGCCTCGCCGGCCTCACCGCCACCCGCCTCGGCAGCGAGTTCATCCCCAGCCTCGATGAAGGCGACATCGCCCTGCACGCCCTCCGCATTCCCGGCACCAGCCTCACTCAGGCCGTCGCCATGCAGCGCGAACTTGAAGACCGTCTGAAACAATTCCCCGAGGTCGACCGCATCGTCGCCAAGATGGGCACCGCCGAAGTCGCCACCGATCCCATGCCCCCCAGCGTCGCCGACACCTATATCATACTGAAACCGCGCGCCTCGTGGCCCGATCCTCGGCGCACCAAAGCCGACCTCGTCGCCGCCATGGAAGCCGCCGCGCAAAAAGTCCCCGGCAACAACTACGAGTTCACGCAACCGATCCAGATGCGTTTCAACGAACTCATCTCCGGCGTCCGCTCCGATGTCGCCGTAAAAGTCTACGGCGACGACCTCGATGTGATGAGCAAAACCGCCGGCGAAATCGAAGCCGTCCTCAAAACCATCCCCGGTGCCGCGGACGTGAAAGTCGAGCAAACCACCGGTCTCCCGATGCTCACCGTGCGCCTCGACCGTGAAGCCCTCGCCCGCTACGGCCTCCCTGCCGCCGACGTCCAGGAACTCATCTCCACCGCCCTTGGCGGCACCACCGTCGGCCAAATCTTCGAAGGCGACCGCCGTTTCGACCTCGTCGTCCGCCTCCCGGAAAATCTCCGCACCGACCTCGCCGCCCTGCACGATCTCCCCATCCCGCTGCCGCACTCCAACGCTCAACCCTCATCCCTACCCCCTCAACTTCACCACATCCCCCTGCGCGAAGTCGCCGCCCTTGAACTCGCCCCCGGCCCCAACCAAATCAGCCGCGAAAACGGTAAACGCCTCGTCATCGTCACCGCCAACGTCCGCGGCCGCGACCTCGGCGGCTTCGTCGCCGAGGCCCGGGCCCGTGTCGCCTCTGCCGTCTCCGTTCCTCCCGGCTACTGGCTGGGCTACGGGGGCACCTTCGAGCAACTCCTCTCCGCCACGCGGCGCCTGCAGCTTGTCGTCCCCGTCGCGCTCGTACTCATCTTGGGACTCCTCTTCGTGAGCTTCGGCAATGCGAAAGACGCACTCCTCGTCTTCACCGGCGTGCCCCTCGCCCTCACCGGCGGCATCGCCGCGCTCTGGCTGCGTGAGATCCCACTCTCGATCTCCGCGGGCGTCGGCTTCATCGCGCTCTCCGGCGTCGCCGTGCTCAACGGCCTCGTTATGCTCTCCTGCATCCGCGCCCTACGCGACACCGGCCAGCCCCTCGACGCCGCGATCGAAGAAGGCTGCCTCACACGCCTCCGACCCGTGCTCATGACCGCCCTCGTGGCCAGCCTCGGCTTCGTCCCCATGGCGCTCGCCACCGGCGCCGGCGCGGAAGTCCAGCGGCCCCTCGCGACCGTGGTGATCGGCGGTATCATTAGCTCCACCCTCCTCACCCTCGTCGTTCTCCCCGCCCTCTACCGCCTCGCCCACCGCGCAGACGACGCGACCACCGCCAGCGCTTGAGCCCGCCAACACCGATGACCATTCGTGAAAGCGGCATGCCCGCCCAAGCCTACTGGGAAACGCTCTTCGATGTCCCGCTCATCCTCGACGCCTTCGGCTTCAACACGGACACGATCGGTCCGGTCGCCGAACTCGGCTGCGGTTACGGCACCTTCACCGTCCCACTCGCGCAACGCCTCTCCCACGCCATCCACGCGCTCGACGTCGATCCCGCGATGGTCGCAACCACCGCCGCCCGCGCCCGCGCCGCCGGCCTCACCCACGTTCACGCCTCCGTTCGCGACGCGCTCACAGAAGGCTTTGGTCTCCCGCCCGCCTCCTGCGCCGCCGTCCTGCTCTTTAACATTCTCCACGCCGAGGACCCCGTCGGCCTTCTGTGCACCGCCCGCGACCTAGTGCGCCCCGGCGGTCAGATCGCTGTGATCCACTGGCGCAGCGACCTACCCACCCCCCGCGGCCCGTCCGTCGCGATCCGCCCCACGCCCGCTCAGATCCTCAATTGGGCCGCTGCTGCTGGCGGCCTCACCCCACCCGCCGCGACGCTCGACCTTCCACCATGGCATTACGGCCTAAATTTCCTGCGCACGCCGTGATCCGCCCCGGGGCGCAGGTTTTCTTTGCGCCTCCTGCGTCTTTTGGTGGCTATCCCTGGATCGATCCGTTCCGCACTCAGCGCTAATTTCCTCCCATGCTTCGCCGCTCCACTCTCACTTTCGTCGCTCTAGCCCTCGCCCTTTTCCTGCCCGCCGCGCTCCGCGCCGCCCCCACCCCCGCCCTCGCCCCGGCGCTCCCCGCGCCCACGCTCCTCAAAACCAACGGCGGCTGGTGCTGGTTCCAGGACGAACGCGCCCTCGTCATCGGCGACACCCTCCTCTTTGGCTCCGTCGCCGGCTCGACCCGCGGCCCCAGCGCCGTCGGCGACATCGACGCCACCACGGTCGATCTGCGCTCCGGCCGCAGCCACACCACCACGCTGCACCCGAAATTCCAGGGCGACGATCACGACGTTCCTGCCTTCCTTGCCCTGCCCGACGGCCGCGTCCTCGCCACCTACCAATCCCACGGCGGCGATAAAAAGTTTATCGGCCTCGACCTCATGCGCTGGCGCCGGACGGTGCGCCCCGGTGATTTCACGGAATGGACCCCCGAGCAGACACTCCCCGTCGGCGCCGGCGTGAGTTACAGCAACCTCTTCCGCCTCGGCGCCGAGGGAGGTCGCATTTACAACTTCCACCGCGGTGTCGGCTATAATCCCAACTACCTCGTCTCCACCGACGACGGCGCCACCTTCAGCTACGGCGGTCGCCTACTTAGCTGGCCCCGCCCCGTCGGCGAACCCCTCGCCACCGGCATCGACGGCGGCCGCCCCTACCTCAAATACGTTCAAGCTGGCGACGACACGATTCACCTGATCGCCACCGACGACCACCCACGAGCCTACGATAACAGCATCTATCACGCCTTCATCCGCGCCGGCAAACTCCACCATAGCGACGGCCGCGTCATCGCCCCGCTCTCTACTACCAACGAGTCCACCGTCGCCCCACGCGATCTGACCACCGTCTTCCAAGGCGATGCTCACCACGTCGCTTGGATGTGCGACGTGCACCTCGACCAAGCCGGCCACCCGCGCATCGTCTTTTCCGTCCAACGCGACGGCACCCAAGGCCGCGGCGTGCGCGACATCAAAATCGACGGCCAAGACCACCGCTTTTACCACGCCCGCTGGAACGGCACAAAATGGCTCGTCCACGAAATCGCCCATGCCGGCTCCCGCCTCTACGCCGGCGAAGACGACTACACCGGCCTCGCCGCCATCGATCCGCAAGACCCCTCCGTCGTCTACATCTCCACCAACGCCGACCCAGCCACCGGCGCCGCGCTGATCAGTAATGCCGACCAAAAACGCCACTGGGAAATTTACCGCGGCTACACCACCGACGACGGGGCCACCTTCACGTGGACGCCCGTCACGCGACATTCCACCACCGACAATCTCCGCCCGATCGTTCCGATCTGGCAAGAAGCCCGCGGCCGCACGATCCTCCTTTGGCTCCGCGGCACCTACCGCCGCTACACCGACTACGATCTCGACGTCGTCGGCCTTCTCCCCAGCACTTAATCCACCCAAAATTTTATCTAAAAAACTAACCGCCTTCTGGCCATTTGTAGCCAAATCCTTAAAGTATCAATTTATGCTCACCATCATTCGCCCCGCCCTCGCCGCCGCCGTCCTCTGCGTCCTCGCCGCCTGTTCGAAAAAATCCGAGCACAAAGATTACTCCAATGTGCCCACCGGCCACGATCATAGCGCCCACGCCTCACACGCCCACACCGCCCCGCACGGCGGCACCCTCGTCGAAATCGGCGAACACGCTTACAACCTCGAACTCCTCCGCGACGCCAGCACGGGCAAACTCACCGCCTGGATTCTCGACGGCCACGCGGAGAACTTCGTCCGCATCAAAACCCAGACGCTCGAGCTCGTCGCGATGCCCGGCGGCAAATTCACGCCGCTCACGCTCAAAGCCGTAGCCAATCCCTCCACCGGCGAGACCGTCGGCGACACCGCCCAATTCGAAGTCCAAGCCGACTGGCTCAAAACCACCGCTAATTTTTCCGGCATCCTCACCGTCGAAATCAAGGGCACCAAATTCGAGAAAGTGGAATTCCACCTCGGGAAATAAGTCACGGTCCCGCTCCGGCGTTGCGCGCCGACTTCCTTTCGCCAAGCTCAGCCTCTCTTCTTTTCATGCCCATTCCTGTCACCGTTCTCACCGGCTTCCTTGGCGCCGGTAAAACCACGCTCCTCAACCGCATCCTCACCGAGCAACACGGCAAGAAACTCGCTGTGATCGAAAACGAGTTCGGCGAGGTCGGCGTGGACAACCAACTTGTTATCCAATCCGACGAAGAGCTCTTCGAGATGAATAACGGCTGCATCTGTTGCACCGTACGCGGCGATCTCATTCGCATCCTCGGTCGCCTCATGAAGCGCAAGGAACCCCTCGACGGCATCCTCATCGAGACCACCGGCCTCGCCAACCCCGGCCCCGTCGCCCAGACGTTTTTCACCGACGACGAGATGAAGGCTAACTTCCGGCTCGACGCCATCGTGACCGTCGTCGACGCCAAGCATATCCTCCAACACCTCGGCACCGACGACGAATCCGTGAAGCAACTCGCCTTCGCCGACGTCATCATCCTCAACAAAACCGACCTCATCCCCGCCGCCGAGCTCGCCTCACTCGAGGCCCGCATCCGCACCATCAACGCCGTCGCCAAAATCCATCGCGCCCAAAACGCTGACGTCCCCCTCGACTGCGTCCTCAACATCGGCGGCTTCAACCTCGATCGCGCCGTCGAAGTCGACCCTCAGTTTCTCCAACCTGAATATCCCTTCGAATGGGCCGGCGCCTACGCGCTGCCCATCGGCGCGCACGAATTTGTCATTGGCCACCACGATCACGCCCACGACGGCCACGATCACTCCCACTGCGACCACGAGCACGGTAAGTGCGACCACGAGCACCACCACCACGGCAGCGAAAACGAACTCGATGTCGTCGTCATGCCCGTGAAATTACCCGTCAACGGCGATCTGACTAGCTCCGAAGCCCAAGTCGCCATCGCGACCGCGCGCGACGCTGCCGTCCACGTTTTCGCCGATTGGGAAGCCCGCCTAAAAGAGGGCGATACCCTCGTCCCCGGCGCTACGCTCCAACGCCTCCTCCTCACCGAAGGCAACGGCAAGTTCGTGCTGAAAATCAAAGAGCCCGGTTTCTACCTCGTCTTCGAAGCCTGCGGCGAACATCCGCTGCACATTCAGGTCATGGGTGAAACCGCGCGTCCCGCGTGGCAGCAAGATTTCCACGTCGCACACACGCACAACGAAGCCGTCACTTCCGTCGGCATCAGCAACCCCGGCGACCTCGACGGCAAAAAACTCAACGAGTGGATCAGTGAACTCCTCCGCGTAAAGGGCGGCGACATCTATCGCATGAAGGGCGTGCTTGCCGTGACAGGCTCCAACAAGCGCCTCGTCTTCCAAGGCGTGCACATGCTCTTCGACGCCAAGTTTGACCGCGAGTGGAAATCCGGCGAAGCCCGCAGTAACACCCTCGTCTTCATCGGCAAAAACCTCGACCGCGCCGCGCTCACCGAGGCTTTTAAGGCGTGTCTGGCCTAAGAGCTACAGCGCAGGCGTCAAAATCGCCGCGCCCAAGCCTGAGGTTTTTCAGCGGAGCTGCGTAAACCGCGCGATTAGATATTCGCTAAACGGCCCGTCGAATCACCGAAACGCTCGAGGCCCGTCACGCCCGCTTGATCGGCGAGACTAAGATAAAGATTCGTCATGGGCTTCGAACCATGGCGCACATAGCGACCCGGGTTCAGCTGGCCGCCGCCGCCGCCGGCGAGGATCACGGGCAGGTTGTCGTGCGAGTGACGGTTAGCGTCGGCGTTGCCACTGCCGTAGACGATGCGCGTGTTGTGCAAGACGGAGTTACCATCGACGTCGCGGGTGGATTCGAGGTCTTGGAGGAAACGGGCGAATTGCTCGGAATACCAGCGGTCGATGCGCGCGATCTTCGCGATACGCTCCTGATTTCCTTGGTGATGGGACAAATCATGGTGACCCTCGGCGACGCCGATTTCGCTGAAGGAGCGGTTATCGCCGTCGTGCGCGAGAGCGAAGGTGGCGACGCGCGTGGAGTCGGTCTTGAACGCGAGCGCGAGCAAGTCGTACATCAGGCGCACATGTTCGCCGTGGCTGCGTGGAATACCCGCGGGCGTAGCGAGATCGGGGTCGACGTTAGCCCCGAAGCGTTCGGCTTTCTGGATGCGGATTTCCACTTCGCGAATGCCGGTGAGGTATTGGTCGAGTTTTTCACGGTCGCGCGGGTCGAGGCGACCCTGCATGCGGCGCGTGTCTTCGTTGACGAAATCGAGGACGGAACGACGCGCCTCCATGCGGAGTCGGGCGTTTTCAGCGCGCGTGCCACGCGGGCCAGCGCCAAACATACGTTCAAAGAGCAGGCGCGGATTCGACTCGGGCGGCATCGGCGTCGTGGCGGAACGCCATGAGAGGTTGTACTGATACGCGCACGCGTAACCAGAGTCGCAGTTACCCGCACGACGATCGGTGTCGCAGGTAAGTTCGAGCGAAGGGAAACGCGTGAGATGGCCGACTTGATTGGCGATCGTCTGGTCGATCGAAATGCCGGCACGAATATCGGTCGCACTCTTGTTGAGGCGTACGCCGGTGAGAAACACGCCGTTGCCGCGCGCGTGGTCGCCACCGCCGTCATTGCCGGCGCGGGCGTTGGCGTGATCGAGACCGCTGACGACCTGCAATTGGTGACGCAGCGGCGCGAGCGGTTGGAGCGTGGGGCCAAAATTGAAATTCGCACCGCTGCCCTCGGGCCACCAACTCGCGGGGATGGCGCCGTTGGGGAAATACACAAACGCCGTGCGCAAGGGCGCGCCCGAGGCGGTCGTGGCGAGGCTTTTGGCGGCGGGCGTGGCGGCGAGAGCCCGGGTCGGCACGAGCGACGCGAGCGAGGGCAACGCGATGCACGCGCCCAGGCCGCGCAAGAAATGGCGGCGGTTCATCGCATCGAGGTGTTGCTCAGCAGTGAAAGCAGCGGGGGCGGCAGGTTTCATGGGGTCGAGGAGAGAGCGGGAACAGGTTGGATAAAGGCAAAGGCTTCGGTCGGCGCGCGTCGACGACGTTGTTGAAAAGGCGCGGAGGCAATGATGCCGCGAATGAGCACAGATGGACGACCGCCCGAGGCTTCAAGTTGCGCGACGAGTTGGTCTATAATTTCGGTGTCGGAATATTCTACGCCACGCCCGAGCGCATAGGTGAAGAGTTTTTCGCTCACGCAGCGATAAAAGTCCTGCCGCCGGTCGGTGGCGAGGATGCGTTTCAAGCCACGGATATCGGTGAATTTTTCGCCCGTAATCAGTTGGCCGGCGGGCTCGATGGGATGATTCATCTCGGAGGTGCGCCACTGACCGAGGGCGTTGAAATTTTCCAGCGCGAGCCCGAGCGGGTCCATACGACTGTGACACGAAGCGCACAGCGGATTCGAGGCGTGGAGCGCCATATTTTCGCGCAGCGTCATCTGGCGGAGTTTCTCGGGACTGGCGGCATCTTCGAGCGCCGGGATATTCGGCGGCGGCGGCGCGGGCGGCGTGCCGAGAATAGCATCGAGGATGAAGACGCCGCGTTTCACGGGAGAGGTGCGGGTGGGATTGGAGGTGACGGCGAGCACGGTGCCTTGCGTCAACACCCCACCGCGCGGGCTGTCGGGCGGAAGCGTGACCTTGCGCATCGCGCGGCCGGTCACACCACTGATGCCGTAGTGTTTGGCGAGTTCCTCATTGAGAAACGTGTAGTGGTTATCAATCAGCTCGGTGAGCGGGCGATCCTCGGCGAGGACGTGCGCAAACAGCATTTCAGTCTCTTCCTGCATCGCGGTGCGGAGGCTGCCGGTGAGTTGCGGGCCGGCTTTTCCAGTGACTTCGGCGCGGATCTTGCGCGCCGCCTCGAGCGCAGCGACGTCTTGAGGCGTACGGTTCACATCGGGGATTTCGGAAATACGGCGGATGGTGGCGCGCGCTTTATTGTAGGCCGGCGAAGGCGGATGTTCGCGCAGAAAAATCGCGGGGGCGTCGATGCCGATAGTGGAAATATCCCGCGCCTGCAGCCACTGACCCGTGAAATTTTTCACCAGCTCCGACGCGCGTGGATGCGCCAAAAGGCGTACAATCTGCGTCGGCAACTCGGCGCGTAGGCGCTGGCTGGCGGCGAGACGGAAAAGTTCCTCATCAGGCATCGTGGACCAGAAAAAATACGAGAGCCGCGAGGCCAACGCGTACTCGTCGATGAGCGGATGCCCGTGACTATCACGTAGCGGCTCCACCTCTTCTTCGCGGAAAATAAAGCGTGGCGAAGCCAGCACGGCGACCATCGCCTGCGCGATGCCCGCTTCAAAGGTACTGTTTTTTTCCGTGAAAACACTTTCCGCGAGCGTCACAAGCCTCGCCACAGTCAAGGCATCCACCGGCCGACGAAACGCACGCGTCGCAAATTTCCCCAAAATTTCCGCGGCATACGTACGGCGACCGGCGAGATCAGCCGGAGGCGCGGCCGGAAAAAAACGGGCGTAGTCTTTGGGCGCGACCCAGTGCTCCTTCGCCATGGGCCCGCGCACGACCACGGCGTTGAGCCGCACGCGTAATTGGCGGACCTGGGGCCGGGCTTCGCCGTGCGGACGCAGCTCGACGGTCAATTCGTGTTCGCCGGCCGCCCAGGTACGATCAAAGACGAACTCCAAGGGCTTGCTGCCTTCGCGGCCCAAATCGCGCTCGAGTAACGTTTCGCCGTCAGCCTTCAGCGTGAGTTTACCCTGATTGAGATCGAATTCGTTTTCGACGTAGCGCTCGACGGTGCGCAGGTCGAAGACGACTTGATAATCACCCGCGTGCGGCGCCCGATATTTCGTAAAAACCCGCGAAGTTTCGTAATAAGAGAGATCGATCGGCGCGGGCGGTGGGTTTAAGCGTGAACGTTCCGACACCACAACCGGAGGCGCCGTCGCAGGGGCAGCGGTAAATTTTTGCCCCGGGATGGTCGCTTCGGCCACGACCCGTGATCGGGCTGGCACGGCCTTGGTCGCAATGGTCTGCGCCATGTCGAGATAACGCTCGAGCAGCAGAGGCGAAACCGTCAGCACATCGCCGATGTTATCAAAGCCATGGCCCGAATCGTCAGCGGGGAATTCCAGTTTCGTATCCACTTCAACGCCGGTGAGGTCGCGGACGCTGTTGCGGTACTCGACGCGGTTGAGCCGGCGCAACGTCACGCGACCGGGATCGGGCTGCGCGGGATCGAGCTCGAAGACCTGACGCTTGATCCATTGCGTGAGTTTAGCGGCTTGCTCGGGCGGGAGGTGCGGCTCATCGACGGGCGGCATGATGCCGGCACGGACATTACGCAGAGCGCGTAGCCACAACTCGTGGTCTTGAAGTTCTTTCGCGTTAGCGAAATCGTCGAGCGTGACGCCACCTTTGGCAATACCGCCGCCGTGGCAGCCGTAGCAATATTCGTTGAGGACCGGCTGAATCTCTTTGGCAAAAAAATCCATCGCCGGCTCCGCGCCGCGCGTGAAAGTAGGCCACGCCACCAGCGCGACCAATGCAGCGCAACGGGCGAAAACCAACTGACGACTGGAACGAGGTAACGGCACAAGCGGGGAGATGCGATTAAAGTCTGAAGAAATTACGAAAAAGCAAAGTGTGGTTAAGTGATTTAGAAAGACGTGGCAAAACCGAGAAAGATGCCGGTCGCGTGCCCTAAAAAAGGCGTCCGGAGCACGGACGCCTTGGCTCTAAATCATTTAACCGCGGATGCGCTCAAAACGTGAACGTGTTGGTGAGCGACCACTGCTTGGGTTGCGGGATGCGCGCGGAGGCGACTTGGCCGTTGGGTTGGGCGGTGACGGCAATGAGGTCGTCGTCGCCGAGGACGTCGCGGATATTGAGTTGGACGGACCAACCGATCTTGCCGTCGCGGAACTTGCGCGCGTAGCGGAGCCACGCGTCGCAGTTGAGTTGTTCGCTCCCATAGAACGGCTGATTCACATCGGAAACCCAGACGCCGATGGCGTTTTTCTTCACACCGTAGCCGATCGCCACACGGTCTTGCCAGCGGGCCGCGCCACCGATGCTGAAGCCCTTGAGCGGACCGGAAACGAAATCGTAATTAGTGACAGCATTGAAGCGCCACTTACGGAGTTCTTGCACAGAGGAACCGTTGGCGGCGACCGCGTTGAGATAGGGAATGTACATGTTGTTAATCGCGGCACCACCGAGGCGCGTGCCCGTCACGCTGTTGAAATAGGGGATGTCTTCGAACCCTTCTTGGGCGCGAATGCTGGTGGCGGCGACGCCATCGCCATCGGTCCAGAGCGGGAGATTTTTCGCCACGAAGGCCGCGAAGTCCGCGCCGTAATTGACGCGTTTAGCTTCCTGCATCGCGGCGTTGAAGGTGATCCGCCAATTGCGCTTGGGGTTATACGTACCTTCCATTTCCCAGCCTTCGGACGTGGTGTCGGAAATATTGCCGACATTCGGCGGCCTCGTGGCGCTCCAATTGCCACCGCCAGCGGCTTGGGCGAAGGCCCAAGAACTGACGAGCATCGGATCGACAGGGCGGAGCCACTCGGCGGCGGTGCGTTGAGTGAACCACAAATTACGCGCGGTCGTCTCGGCGGCGGTGAGCGCGGGGTTGGCGTTGCTGGCTTGGGCCGCGGCGGTGAGCGACGCGCGGAGCGGCAGATAACGCGGGTCGCTCGGCGTGAAGCCGAACCATTTGTTGATGAGCACCTCGCTAGTGTTGGAGCCGCGCAGGCCGTTCATCGCGCGCGTGACGTCGTTGCCCGGCCAGAAGGTATTGTAGAACGTACTGACGTCGTTGGCTTGCGTGGTTTTATATTTCACGACGCGGAGGACAAATTTCTGATCGGCAAACGAGAGCGTAAGGCCGGCGTCTTTGGTGGAACCGGCGGGCGGGCTGAAGGGCCGGCCATAAACATCCGCGACGGTGGACGAAGGACGGAAGTTTTCTGATTCGTTGTAAGAAAGGCTCACATCCATGCCGAGCGGCAGACGCTTCTTGATGAAGTCGGGCGAGTGGCCGACGACGCTCCAGCTTACCGTCTGGTCTTTAGCGTAAATATTGGGCGCGGCGGGATAAACCCAGGAGGCGGCGTAAGGATTGACTTGATTGGTCGCCGTGACGCGGACGGGGGCCGCCGGATCGTAGAGGGAGAATTCATCCTGCCGCCAGCCGACGAGACCGACAACTTTGCGGTTGAGAAAATAGCTCTGCCAGATGGCGGACGTGCTCTTGGTTTTGTTGAGCGAGCGCGAGGCATTCGAGTACAGTTTATCGAGGCCGCTATCGGGGCCGATGACGGTCACGGGGGCGTTAGGCACCCAGACGTTGGTGCGATTATCGAAGAGTAACGCGGTACCGGTGGTCTGCGGGACGTGCGGCGCCGTGAGGCCTTGGATGCCGGCGCCGGCAGCGGACGTGCGATTGGCCATCGAGGGCCCGAGGTAGTGGATCGCGGCGTAATCGGGATAAGTCAGCGCCGAGGGGTTGTTGGCGTAAACGTTGAGATCTGTCGTGTACGAGTAGCCCTGGTAGCTGCGGAAAAAACTGGAGCTCTCGAGGTCGCTGTAAACACCGGTGACGGTGTGTTTACCGAGGTGGCGCAGGAGCCCAGATTTCTGCGTGAGATCGAGCGTGGCGTACGTGGTCGCGCGAAAGGCCTTGCGGCGGTTTTCGGTGAAATTGTTACCGATGGAATCCGAGGCAAAATAAGGTCGACCGAAGTTGGGGTTGGTGGCGCCGTTGACGAGCTTGCTCTGCATATCGACGTGGATCGTCGCCGCGTCGAAGCCGATGATACTGGTGTTGGCCTTGTTTTGTTTTTGCTCGTCATAGGCGACTTCGAAGCCGAGCGCATCTTTGAAAAACGTCTGGCGGAAGCTGGCGTTGAAGGCGTTGAAATCAGCGGCTTCGCGCTTGTTGGGGCCGTCGAGGAGCGTGTTGTAGAAATCGAAAACGGCCGGATCGCGGATTTCTTGGTATTTCCAGAGGCCGGCGTAGGCTTGGCCAGCGGGCGCGAATTGTTGATTGAGGAAAAAGAGCGGGTTATTGCCTTGCGTGGTGTAGTTGCCGACGCCGAACCATTGGGTGAAGGGATTGCCGCCGCGGCTAAGCATGAACGCGGGCGTGCCGGCCCCGCCCATGACCGCGGAGTTGGGATCGGTGAACACCCCGCCGACCTGTCCAAACCAACGGCCCGACGAGCCGAGATGCGCGGCGAGCTGAGGATTGGTGGTGACGGTCGTGGGCTGGCTAGCGTCGATCGCGACTTTGTTCAACACGTTGAACCAAACCGAGAGTCCATCTTGCGGCGGCGTGGGTCGAGGGCGATTGGCGGAGATGTCGCCGTTTTCGTAGCTGACGTTGAGCTGCGTGAAACCATCGCGGAATAACCGCGGCTCCCAACGCAGCGCGGCGTAAAGTCGGCGGTCATCTTCGAAGGCGGGCTTTTGGCGGAATTTTTTATCGTCGTTGAGGCCGATGATGCGAATACCGAGACGGTCTTTAATGATCGACTGGTTCACATCGAGTACTTCGCGGTGCGAATCGTAGCGACTGTACGTTTGTTGAAACGTGATGCCGTTTTTGCGGAGGTTGGGGACTTTGAGTTGGTTGTTAATGATGCCTGCAGGACTGCCGAGGCCGAAGAGGATAGCGTTGGCGCCGCGCGAGATGTCGACGCGTTCGGTATTGTAGGAATCAAGGCCGATATCGGTCGGGAAAAAATCGCGCGTGAGATCGGCGCCACTAAGACCGCGGACGCGCGTGGAGACGTTGGGGCTTTGGAGGTTGGCCTCGGCGTTGGAGAAATTGTTGCCGGTACTCACTCCGGAGTAGTTGCCGCCGAGGCCCGAGGTCTCGGTGCCGGTCGTATAGACGAGAATGTCCTTGGTGTTGGTCGAGCCCGTGTCGGCGAGGAACTGGGCATTGACGACGCTGATAGCGGCGCCGACGTCGCGGAGCTCGGTGCGCAAGCGCGTACCGGCGAGCGTGGAGGCGGATTGGTAGCCTTTATCGGTATCGGTCTCGACGACGAACGGCGAGAGGGTGACCAGCTCGGCGGCCGTGGGCGGAGTGACGGGTTCGGCGGCGGTGGAGACGGTCTCGGGCACAGGTTGTTTTTTCCCTGCGGCCGTCTTCGCCGCGGGCGTCTGCGGCGTGGGGATTTGCGCGGCGAGTAGCGGAGCGAGCAGCAGAAAAGCGGAGCCGCTGAATAAGCGACGGAGTACAGCGGTACGGAGCAGGGTTGGCGGTAGCATGGTAGAAGGAGGAGTAAGCGCCGGGAAAATTCACGTCGCGAACCGGGGAAACTAAAACGGGGTTAAGGGGTGCAGAAAAAAGCCAAGCCGAGGATTTTTCATCCCCGGCTTGGCGGCAACTCTGAAACGGGTCCGGGTGAGTTACCCGGATGAATACTCAACTTTATATCAGACGATCTTCGCGGCGATGTCGGGCATCGACCAGCCTTGGCGGTAGGTCGGGTAGATCAATTTGTCAGCCTCGGGGTTGTTCGTCTTCATTGCGACGGGATCCCACGTGAACTTTCCGCCCACGAGAATCGCCATCGTGCCGAGGCAAACCATCTCGGTAAACGGCACCGAGTATTCGAAGTTCGAACCGGCAGCGAGCGGGTTGTTGGCGCGGATCGCAGCGGTCCATTCGTAATGCGGGTTATTCTCCGGCACGCGGGGAATCGTCTTCGGCGGAAACGAAGGCGTGAGCTCCTTGTGCAAAGACTCAGGGATAAAGCGCGGGCTATTGCAGTAGTCGTTGCCGTCGTAAACGGTGCCCTTGCTGCCGATGATGAGCTGACCGCCTTTGGCGAGCTGGCGGCTCTCTTCCATCTGCGCCGGTTTCGCGGGCTTCTCGCCGCCTTCATACCAGGTGAGTTTGACGGGCGGGAGGTTGCCACGGGCCGGGAACTGATACTCGACGATGGCCGACTTCGGGAACGCAATCGGGCCCTTGCCCACGATCTTCTTGAGTTCGACGGTCGTCGGAGCTCCGAGCCGTAGGTTCCAGAATGCAGCATCCATCAGATGGCACGCCATGTCGCCAAGCGCGCCGCAACCGTAGTCGATATACCCGCGCCATTTGAACGGGTGGATCGCATTGCTGTAGGTGCGCTCCTGCGCTCGGCCAAGGAAAAGATCCTGCGAGAAACCCTCCGGCGGGGTATCCGCCTTCGGCCACTCCTGCATCCCTTGCGGCCAGACGACTTGTTCTTTGCCGTCGGGTCCCATCGCGGCCGAGCGGTTAGTCCAGATTTGTGCCTCGCGCACTTCGCCGAGCACGCCGGCATTGAACCATTCCTGCACGAGGCGGATGCCTTCGCCCGCGTGACCTTGGTTGCCCATCTGGGTGCAGACGCCGTTCAAGCGCGCCAGCCGCAGCAACTCCCGCGCTTCGCCGACGGTCTGCGTCAGCGGCTTCTGCACATAGACGTGCTTGCCCATCATGATCGCCATGTAGGCCGGCAGGAAATGCATGTGGTCCGGCGTCGAGACGCAGACCGCGTCGATCTGGTCGTCCATCTCGAGCAGCATCTTCCGAAAATCGGTGTAGCGCTTCGCATTCGGGAATTCCGCGATCAGCTTCTTGCGGTTGCTGCCCCCCCGGGGGGTATCCAAATTCCAATCCACATCGCAGAGGGCGACGACGTCCTCGTTCTTATGCGGCATGATGTCCGAGAAGCCCTTGCCGCCACACCCGATCTGCGCGAGGCGGATTTTGGCGCCCGGCGCGATGGGGCGAGGCTTGCGCGGCGAGTTCGCGTCTTTCGGAAAACTGGCGCAGCCCGAGACGCCCAGCATGGCCGCGGCCATGGCTGAAAACGTGATGAAATCGCGACGATTAAGTTGGGTGGATTGAGACATCGTATGGATTTTTGACCGGATATCCGCAGACACTCCGGCTAGGTTGAATTAGGGGTGAAGAAACGTGAGGTGAAACTGAACCGCGATTGAAGACACACCGCCCCGCCCTCGCCAAGCTCAACCTCGAAAAAAACTCCGCCCGCGACTCACGCCTTGCGCGCCACTCCGCCCCGCCCTCAGCCTCCCGCCGATGCAACTCACCAAGCACTGGGCCGCCACCCTCGACGACTACGCCATCGACCTCGCGTGGGCACCCGACGGCCACCTGCTCGCCGCCGCCAGCGCCGCCGGGCCCGTTTCGCTCTTTGCCACCACCGACGGCGCCCGCCGCCACGAACTCCCCGGCCACACCGACGGCACCAACTGCCTCGCCTGGCAACCCGCCGCCTCCACCCTTCTCGCGACCGGCGGCCAAGACGGCGCCGTCAAATTCTGGGACGCACCCGCTGGTCAACACACCGCGACCGCCGCGCTCGGCACCGCTTGGGTCGAACATCTCGCCTGGAGCCGCACCACGCTCTTCGCCGCCGCCGGCCGCAAACTCACCGCCCTGCGCGCCGACGGCTCGGTCGCCCACACGTTCGCCGACGCCGCCAAATCCATCACCGCCCTCGCCGCCCAACCCGCCGCCGGCTGTGTCGCCGCCGCGCACTTCGGCGGCGTACAACTCTGGGATGCCGATGATTTTATCCTCCAAAAAACCTTCGCTTACGCCAACGGCATCCACGCCCTCGTTTGGTCGCCCGACAGCAAATGGCTCGTCTCCGGCAACCAAGACCCGAGCGTGCACCTTTGGATTCCCGAGACCGACGTCGAGCTCCACATGAGCGGCTACGAGTCGAAAGTGAAACACCTCTCCTACGACCACGCCTCCCGCTGGCTCGCCACCGGCGGCGGCCGCGACGCCTGCATCTGGGACTGCGCCGGCGCCGGCCCCGAGGGCCGAGAACCCGCCATGTTGCCCCACGAAGCGCCCGTCTGCGCCGTCGCTTTTCAAAACACCCACAGCCTCCTCGCCACCGCGAGCCTCGACGGTGTCGTTCAAATCTGGAGCCCCGAGCGCGCCAAACCCCTCCGCGCCACCGTCAAAATGCCCCATGCCGCCACGAAACTCGTCTGGTCGCCCGACGACCGCCTCCTCGCCATCGGCTCCGAAAAAGGCGCTGTCTACGTCTTGAAGTGCGAGACGTAACCGCGCCCGCCACCCGCGTTCGCCGCTCGCCCCGGCCCCATGAAGGGGTGAAACTTCCGATGTCGGTTCCCGTCCCATCCGAATCACCATGCGCCTCCGCAGCATTTATCTAACTCTCTTTCTCGCCGGCGGGCTCGTGATCGCCATTCTCATCGCCGCGCGTCCGTCGCGCCCCGCGCCCCGCCCCGCGCCTTCGGTCAAATCCTCCCCCGATCCAGCGCCCGTCGTGGCCACGCCCGACGAAGCCCTCGCCGCCACCGCCGATTTATTTTTCTCCGGCCTCCGTGCGTTGCTCGCCTCACCCGAAGCCCGCCCCCACGAAGCCACCCTCACGTTCCGCGACGACGCGGCTTTTCGGCGTTTCCTCGCCCGCGCATCCGCCCAAGGCCTGATCGTCATCGCCCAACTCGACGCCCTCCACACGGTCCGCATTCGCTACGAGCGCATCGCGGTTATCCAAAACGATATCCTCCGCCACACCGCCGATTACGCCGACGCGGCCGCCAACAATTACCTCCGCATCCCCGATAAACTCACCACCGCCGACCGCGCCGCCCTCGACTTGATTCCGCTGCGCAACACCACACTCGCCGCCATCGGCGCCACCGCCGACCGCACCACCTGGGGCCGCGGCGTCACCATCGCCATCCTCGACAGCGGCGTAAACGCCCTCGACCCCACCTTCAACGGCCGCGTCCGCACCCTCGACGTTGGCGCCGGTCAGCTCCCCGACGGCACCAACGCCTCCGGTCACGGCACCGCCGTCGCCGCCCTCGCCGCCGGCCTCTCGCCCGATGCCCCCGGCGTCGCCCCCGCCGCCACGATCCTCAGCATACGCGTCACCAACGCCGATGGGCTCAGCGACATTTTCACCGTCGCCCAAGGCATCCTCGCCGCCGTCGATGCCGGCGCCAAAATCATCAACATCAGCCTCGGCGGCTACGCCACCAGCAACGTCCTACTCGCCGCCATCGACTACGCCGCCACGCACGGCGCGCTCATCGTCGCCGCCGCCGGCAACGACCAAGCCACACGCCTCACTTGGCCCGCCGCCGATGCCCGCGTCATCTCCGTCGGCGCCGTCGATGCCGTCGGTCAACAAGTCACGTTTTCCAACTCCGGCCCCCAACTCCAAATTTCCGCCCCCGGCTACGGCGTCCAAACCGCTTGGATCAATCAACAGCGCGTCTACGTCGATGGCACGTCCGCCGCCGCTCCGCTCGTCGCCGGCGCACTCGCCACGGTCCTCTCCGCCAACCCCACGCTCACCGCCACCCAAGCTTGGGAAATCCTCGCCGCCACCACCAACGACGCCGGCGCCCCCGGACCCGACGCCGACTACGGCCGCGGCACCCTCAACCTCGGCTGGGCGCTCGGCCGCAACGACCCCACGCGCGTCGACGCCGCTCTTTCCAGCCACTTCTACGATTCCGCCCGCGCCCAGATGGAGGTCGTCATCCAAAATCGCGGCGGCCAAGCCCTCTCCGGCCTCACGCTCGACGTCGACACCGATGGCCTCACCGCCAACTACCGTGTCCCCGCCCTCACCGCCGGCGCCAGCATCGTGATCGCCGTGCCCGTCGACAAAACCACGCTCGCCGCCCGCGGTGCCCTCACCTACAAAACCACCCTCAGCGCGCCCATCGGCATCAACGACCAAGATCCGACCAATAATATAAAAACGAGCCGCCTCACCGCGCCCAAGCCGTAGCCCGCTCGCGCTCCGTCTTTCTCGCCTCCTAACTTTTTCATGCCGTCGTTCCTCCGTAATTTTTTCCGTATCGGCTTCGCCCTCGCGGCCAGTTCTTTGGTTTTCCTCACCCCGAC
>CAMDRP010000041.1 GCA_945906965.1 Opitutus sp. GAS368
CCAGCGCAGCGTTTCAAACCTATGGCCCGCATCCCGCTCGAAGATAATTTCAACGACGTCATCAACAAAACCCAGCGCGGGATGAAAATCACCGACGCCGACCTCGCCGCCCGCGCCGAGGTCACCTTGCCCGAGCTCGCCGCCGTCAAGGGCGGCACGGTCAACGCCCTCGTCATCCGCCGCGTCGCCCGTCACCTCCGGCTCTCGCCCGACGCCCTCGAAGCCCTCGCCCACCGTTCGTGGTATCCCGAGCAACCGCTCTTCAAACGGGGCTTCGCCATGTTCAACACCCCGTTCGAGGACATGACGGTCAACAGCTACCTCATCTGGGATTCCCGCACCAAAGAAGCCGCCGTCTTCGACACCGGCGCCAACTGCGAGGATATGCTCAGCCTCATCGCCGCCGAGAAGCTCCGCGTCAGCGCGATCTTCCTCACGCACACCCACGACGACCACATCGCCGATCTCCCTAAACTCGTCGCCGCCACCCGCGCCACGGTCTGGACGAGCGAACTCGAAACCTCCGACTCCCCCGGCGCGCAGACGTTTAAGGAGAACGCCCATTTTCACTTCGGCGAAATTTCCGTCAAAACCCTCCTCACCTTCGGCCATTCCCCCGGCATGACGTCCTACGTCGTCGATGGCCTCAGTTGGCCGCTCGCCATCGTCGGCGATTCCATCTTCTCCTGCTCCATGGGCGGCAGTCCCACCCACTTCCGCGAACAATATGAGAACAACCGCACCAAGCTGATGACGCTTTACCGCGACACGGTCTTCGCTTGCGGCCACGGCCCGCTCACCACGCTCACCCAGGAGCGTCTCCACAATCCTTACTTCGCCCGCTAACGTTCCTTTTTTTAACCCCAACACATCCTTCCACATGCCTGCTGAAAAAATCGCCTTCGTCGGAGTCGGTCGCATGGGCGCCAACATGGCCCGCCGTCTCAAAGAGTGCCACTACACCGTGTCCGCCGTCTACGACGTCCACGCCCCCAGCGCCGCGGCCCTCGCCACCGAGATCGGCGCCACCCACGCGACGTCCCTCGCCGCCGTCACCGCCGCGGCCGACGTGATCATCACGGTCGTCACCGACGACGCCTCCCAGCTCGCCATCTTCGGCGAGTCCGGCGACTCGCTGCTCCTCGGTGCCAAGGGCAAGACCTTCATCAACTGCGCCACCCTCACGCCCAAGATCCACGGCGAGATCGAGCGCCGCGCCCGCACCGTCGGCGCCGTCAGCCTCGAGGGCTGCATGGCCTCGTCCATCCCTCAAGCCCGCAACGGCACGCTCTATCTGATGTGTGCCGGCGAGCGCGCCGCTTTCGATCGCGTTGAGCCCATCCTCAAAAACCTCAGCACCGCCCTTCGTTACATCGGCACCACCGGCCAAGCCGCCCAAGTAAAAGCCCTCGTCAACATGGTCATGAACATCAACACCGCCGGTCTCGCCGAGGGCCTCGGCCTCGGCGCCGCGCTTGGGCTCGATCTCACCATGCTGCGCGAAGTGTTTTCCCAGACGGGCGCCAATTCCCAGGTCCTCAAGACCGACGGCGAGGACATGCAAAACCGCGACCACTCCTGCTTCTTCTCCGGCGCACACGCCGCCAAAGACTCCACCATCGCCTGGGTCCTCGGCGCCGAGGCCGGTCTTGCCATGCCGCTCGCCGGCGCCACCAAACAACAGTTCGACCGCATGGTCGCCCTCGGCCTCGGTGGCCTCGACAAGAGCGGCGTCGCCGAACTCACCTTCAAGGGTCGCCACGCCTGATTCGCCCACCTCTCGTAACAAACCTCCAACGCTTATCCCCATGCCCCAGATTGCCCACATCGCCAACCTCTGGTCCCTCGTCGGTCACCCATCCCCCCTCAAGGAATGGTCGCTCGAGCGTAAGATCAAGGCCGTCGCCGCCGCTGGCTTCGATGGTATCACCACCGCCGTCACGCCCGAGCACCGTCGCCTCGCCGAGAAACACGGCCTCCGCCACATCCTCGGGTTCATCTCCAGCGACGAACCCGCCGAGTTCGAGCAACTAATCCGCGCACAAAAAGAATCCGGCGCCGTCCAGATCAACGTTCAGATGGACAACCACGACACGCCGCCCGCCGTCGCGACGAAGCACTGGCTCCAACTCGAGCGCGCCGCCGAGAAGATCGGGGGTGTCGTTTGCTCCCTCGAGATTCACCGCGACTGCTGCACCGAGACGCCCGAGAAAACCTACGAGATCGCCGAGCGCTACCACCGCGCCACGGGCCGCCTCATCAAGATGAACTTCGACTTTTCGCACTTGGCGATCGTCAAGCACCTCGGGCCCGACAACTACATCGCCCGCCTCCTCGATCACCCCGCGCTCGTCCAAAACAGCGAGCAGGTCCACTTCCGTCCTTTTAACGGTCACCACTGCCAAGTCCCCGTCACCCACAAGGGCGCGCTCACCCCCGAGGTGAAGAGCTACTTGGTCTTCGTCGAAGCCCTCATGCGTCTCTGGAAGAAGGCCCCGCACAATAAGAACAAGACCATGTTCGCCTGCCCCGAGATGGGACCTTACTGGCCCGGCGGCGGTGGCTACAACATCACCGGCCTCCCGCCCGCTTGGCCCGATGCCGCCGTCCTACGCGGCGAACTCCACAAGGCCTGGAAGCGCGCCTAACTCGGCCGACCGGCTCCTCCTCTCACCCCGTCCGCCTTGGACGGGGTCTTTTTTTAATCCACCTCCCGCCGTGGCTGCCTCGCACGCCGTTGGCTGAACGTCCGACCATAAACCATGAGCGTCTCCTCCGCGCCGCACGACCCTTACGCCGCCCTGCGCGTCCCCAACTACCGGGCTTATCTCATCGGGAGTTTCCTCTCCATGCTCGGTCGCCAAGCCGTCAGCGTCGCCGTCACGTGGGAGATCTACCAATGGACGCACTCTGCGACCGCGCTTGGTCTCGTCGGCTTGGTCAACATGCTGCCTTTGCTCGCGCTATCGTTACCCGCCGGCGCGCTGGCCGATCGCTACGACCGCCGGCGCATCATCGCCCTCGGCACTGCCGTCTCCGCCGTCCTTGGCATCGGCCTCGCGCTGTTGTCCTATTATCATAGCAGCGTGCCCGACCTCGCCCCGTTGCGCTGGGCCAACGGTGTACTCCGCTCCACCGCCCTGTTCTTCGAGCGCCACGCCGATCCGGCATCGCTCCACTTTACCGATCCCGCGCTTCCGCTGGTATTCCTGCTGCTCTTCGCCATCGCGACGGTGCGCATCTTGATCTGGCCCGCGCGCAGTAGCTTGCCGCCGCTGTTATTACCGAGCGCCCATTTGAGCAACGCCGTCACGTGGAGCTCCAGTACCTTTGAGATCGCCACCATGGTCGGGCCGGCCATCGGCGGCTTCCTCATCGCCTTCGGGGGCTTTCACTCCGTGTACGGCATCGCCGTCGCCCTCGAGCTTATCTTTTTTGTACTCCTGCGCCGCGTGCACTATTACACGCCGCCCAAACCAACCCAAGGTCACCGCAGGTGGCGCGACATGCTCGGAGGCGCCGACTTCATCTGGCGCCGGCCCGTGATCCTCGGCGCGAGCACGCTGGATCTGTTTGCGGTCTTGCTCGGGGGAGCGACGGCGTTGTTGCCGATCTACGCGGCCGACATCCTCCACGTCGGGCCCATTGGTCTTGGTTGGTTACGCGCGGCACCCTCGATCGGAGCCTTTGGTATGGCCATGTGGCTCGCGCATCGCGCGCCCCTCGAGCATCCTGGTCGAGCGCTGTTATGGACGGTCGCGGGCTTCGGCGCGTCGATTGTGGTCTTTGGTTTCTCCACGTGGTTCTGGCTCTCGCTGGTCGCATTGTTCTTCACCGGTGTGTTCGACAACATCAGCGTCGTCGTGCGCCAGTCCTTGGTGCAACTGCTCACGCCCGACTCGCTCCGCGGCCGCGTGACCGCAGTGAACCAGATTTTCATCGGCTCCTCCAACGAACTCGGCGCCCTCCGCGCCGGCCTCATGGCCGCGGTCATGGGCCCCGTCGCCGCCGTGATCTGGGGTGGACTCGGGACGATCGCCGTAGCGGCGATGGTGGCCAAGCAAGTCCCCGCCCTCCGCCGCCTCCCCGCCCTCCACACCCTCAAGCCCGAAGACTAAGGCATCCCACCCCAAGGCAGGGCTCGTCGTTGTCTCGCCTGAAGGTGGGGCGCAACCGCTGGGCGCGCCGGGAACGTAGTGATAATACCACCGACCTCATCAGGGTCACTCCATTGAAAAATTGAGCTGATTTGAACACTTTTGAGTCATGGCTACGATTCAATTGCGCGTGCGCATCGATAGTAAGTTAAAGAAAAAAAGTGACGAGGTCCTGAAACGTCTCGGGTTAGACGCTGGATCCTTCGTCTCCATGGCCCTCACCCAACTCGTCCATCACCGCGCCCTGCCCTTCGCCGTTACTGATTCAGACGCGCACTACTTTGCCTCGGAATACGAGATCACACCCGCCGAAAGCGCCAAAGCTGGCACGGTCTTGCGCCGTGAAACCACGCGCGCACGTCGCCAAGGTAAATTGCGCGAAATCAAATCGCTCTCCGATCTCACCCCGTGAGACTGCTGGCGACGCCACGCTTCCTCACCAGCATACCGGCGCAACGTCGCGTCGAAGTGTTAGCCACCATGCGCGCAGCCGTGACCGCTTACGGACAACCTCACCTACACGCCGGAGTCGGACTCAGGCGAATCCCACCCTTCATGGAATGTCGCTGGGGTCTGGACCTACGACTCATATTCCAGCGGGAACGCGACGCCCTCGTGTTTCATCGCTGTGGAACGCATGATGAGATTAACTATTTATTAAAGAACCGAAGTTAAGAACCCTCGCCCCAAGGTTGCGGACGCAAGCGATTGCTGATGCGATCAATCTATGGCGAAGGTTTATGATCCACCCGTTGCCATGATCATGTTGCGGTGCTTTGCGGGCACGGAGGAGGCAGCCGCAACCCAACTGGAAGCCACTTATCCCTGAGGACGGAGCTCAAGCGAGCGGCCTAAGGGCGACAGGGTCGCTGAGGGTGCCGATGGTTTCGCCGCATACGCGGCGACCTCCACGAGCAGAACCCGACACCTTGAAATCCGTCATGGAGCGAATGGAGCAGAGGAACTTAATAAGGCGCGAACGAGCGGCTCGACGACGGTGATAACCCTCGGGGCCAACTCGGCGTGTCCGACGGGATTGGGGTGGCAACCGTCGGTGGTCCACTCCTGCACGCGTTGACCACGAGCCTCAGCCTGCGTCCAGGCGTCGAAATGATCAACGAGCGGCACCTGCGCATCGCGGGCGACTTGGCGGCAGCGTTCCATGAACGGCGCGAGGCGCACGTTGGGATCTTCACCAAGACCGTTGCGCGGATTTTTATCCCCGAAGCGCGGCGCCGTCATGAGCACGACACGGATGTTGGCCGCGGACAAACGGGCGACCAAGCGCCGGAGGTTATCGGTGAATTGATCGATCGAGAGACGAGACTCATTCTTACCTGCATCGACCCAACTATCATTAGTCCCGTACATCACCGTCACCAGATCGGGCCGCTGCGAGACGACCTCGAGGGCTAAACGTTCGAGCGCCTGATCGGTGCGCTCGCCCCCGATGCCGAGGTTGTGCACCTCGGCCCGCAGGCCGCGGGCGCGGAGGTCGGCTTGGAGCAGCGCGGAGAAGATCTGCGTCGGCGGGACGTTGGGCCGCGCGCCCTTGGTGATGGAATCACCAAGCGCGAGGATGCGGACGGTGCGCTCGGCCAGCGGCGCGAACGCGGGCGGGTCGTTGGGCGTAAGGAAATCGTTTTCGGCGAGCGCCACGCGCAAGCCGCCTTGCATCGTCGTAATCCACAACTGGCCCGGCGACGACTCGAAGATATAGGGATACGCCAACCAGTGAGCCGACTCGCGCGCGCCGGCTGGAACGGGATTGCGCGCGATCACGTGCGGCACGGACCACGACAAACCATCGTTGGCGGAAAACGCGAGGGAGAGTTCCTCGCGACGACCTTGGCGGGTGCTGGGCTCGCGGTAGCGGTTCCACACAAGGGCGACGCGGCCACTGGCGAGTCGCACCATCATCCCCGGTGAGTCACTGGCCTCGAGGGTCGAAGGTGTGCCCGGGCCCCACTTGAGTCCACCGCGCGAGGTCAGTTCGTGGAAATAGCCATGCGGCACGCGCAGGAGCAGTTTCAGATCACCATTTTCTTTTTCAATGACGGTACCTTCAATCGCGCCACCATGCGTGGCTCCGTTCAAGCCCGCGACGGGGGCGCCGTAATTGCCGCTTCCACCAAAGTCGATCGGATCGGACTTTTGCCAGGTTTGCCCGAGATCATCGGAGACATAGATCCACGTGACGTGGCGGCCGGGATTGGCTGCGGCTTGTTGGCTGACTAGGACGATGCGGCCGGATTTCAACTGGATCATCTGCCGCACGGCACCACACCAACCTTCCTGCAATAACGCGGGCGCGGCCCACGTTTTACCATCATCTGCGCTGCACATTACGTAGACCGGCAACCGACAACCCTCCTGCGGTCCGCCTTTTTTATCGTCCCACTTAAAGTTCAATTCCTTCCGATTTAAAAACGCGCAGAGGATCACGCCCTCTTTGGTCCGCAACAACGCCCGCTCACCGCTCGCCTCAAATTTAGTCGGATCGAAAAGAGGCTGCTCCAGCCAAGTCTGCCCCTCGTCGCGCGAGTGCAACGCGGCTTTGGGGCCGACGCCGACGATGACGCCTTCGGCCGTGCGGACAAACGGACCTTGGGGCAGTTGCGGTTGCGCGTGGACGTTCGTGGTCAGCGCAATAACGCCACGAGCCACGCCCGAGGAAAACACCACCAGCAACAAGGCCAGAAAAACGGTACGCATGGGGTAAAGGTTTCTCGCGTGAGAACTATCAGCACACGACACACTCCGTACTCTAAGAGCGAATCCAAAGAATTGCTAAAATTAAGTTATTTAGCGGATATTTTTTTTGCGTGCTGAGGTTACCCCGATTTGACGGACACGAGTTGGCCCTTAGAAAAGCAATCCGGCGAGAATTCGATGTTTTGGACGCTTCGGTTCAAACCTCTGTCGCGCGTTGGCCAGAATTTGCCACCCTCGCGGATCTACCCACGGCTCAAAAAAATGTGGCCGCTCTTACCCACACACGTTTGGCCTCTGAGTTGGGTACAGCGTTGAGCCTGTTCCCATCGCGTCGCATTCGCTCGGACTAGCGCACCGCCGATCAGGGGGGCCATCTAAATCATCCAGCTAGACCCGAGGGTGTGCTGAACGCTAGTTTTCGTAAAATCAGGCCCATCGGGGATGATCATCTGAGGAAAGTTTGGAGGCGCGGGCCGGAATTGAACCGGCGCATAGAGCTTTTGCAGAGCTCGGCCTTACCACTTGGCTACCGCGCCTAAACCAAATTTTATCTGACACTTACGATGGCCTGAAACATTACATATTATGCTTTTCTACCCCGCACTTCTACACTTTCGGAATGAAGATCGAAACTGTTGAGAAAGGGTAGGAAAGAACAAACGTAACGAACCTGCTTCGCAACGGACAGAGTGGAAATTACTAAGCCCGCGTGAAAGTCAACGGCAAGCAGAAATGGAAGTCGCTTAAGACCGCCCTCTTTTCTGTCGCGAAACTGAAGCTCGCCGATTTCGAAGCCCAGGTTCGCGCCCAAGGTGCTTTCGACACTTGCCATGTTTGGCCGACGACTTCCACCGCGACGGATACAGAGAATGAGGTTCGCTCCGAGTTCATCGGTCCACCATGGACCACAACCGCAAATCGAAATGGACCCGAACTATGGAGAGTGATTCGTCCGCATTTTCGAGAGAACGGGTCTTCGGCGGTAAAGAACTCACAAAGGGCTCAGGACGTAAGGCTGAGCCCTCCGCACCAGGCGTGTGGCGGCGGTTTTCCGCATGAGGCCTTGACCTATATTCGTTAACAAATAAGGTAACTTTCGATTTGAAATCTCGCCACAAATTTCGCACCGTCCAGTTTTACCGGACAGCCGACGGCACCAAGCCGGTTGGCGTATGGCTCAACCAGCTTGATGATGATCGGGCGCAAGCCGTCGCGATCGGAGTGCGGTTCTTTGAAGAATATCCTAACGCCGTCGTGCCCAAGAAACTTTTCGAAAAAGTGACCGAACATATTTGGGAAATCAAAACTCACTACGGTAAGGAACAGTTCCGGCTCCTCTCGTTCATTGAGGACAACGCGGTTATCGTCGCGGCGCATGGGTTCGCCAAGAAGTCGATGGACTTGAAGAAGCAGGATCTGGAACTGGCCGAGGAACGACGCAAAGACTACCTGCGACGCAAGGTCAAGAAACCGAAGCCATTGCATTGAGCTATCTCATACTTTTATCCGCAACGAAGCGACCCGAACCCAAAACGACCATGAGCGACATCGAAAAATTCATCAGCGAACGCAAAACCCGCAGTCCGCAGGCGTGGGCAAAATTTGACGACAACTACCGCAAGTTTGCCATCGGGATGCTGCTGGCCGAGCACCGCGAAAAATCCGGCCTGACACTTTCGCAATTTGCCAAGCGCGTGAAAATGCAAAAAACCGCACTGTCCCGCCTCGAAAACCACGGGGAAGACGTGCGCCTTTCCACCATCACCCGCTACGTCGAGGCCACCGGCCGTTCGCTCCAACTCAACATCGTGCCAAACGGCCAACGCCGCTCGCCCGGCCGCAAACTTTCCGCGTCCGTTGAATTGGTTAGCGCCTGAACTCATCCGGTTTAACTCACTCAATATTAGCGGTTTAATGAAACGTGAGCCGGAACACTTCTGCGATCTAACGACAAGCCTGCGCGCGAGGCGTCCGAGCTTGGGTTTTGCCGACAAGAGCGTCAGATAGCCCATCAGTCGAGCTTCGCTCCGCACCCAGACCTTGGAAAAAACGCGACCCCATTTTTTTGACGGGACAGGATCCCGAAAAATTTGGTGTAGAAAGGTGTAGAAAATCTCCGCGGAAAAGGCAGAGGCTCTGGACCTTATGCCGCATCGTTTTCACTCTTATCGGACTGTCACAGGCACAGGTCTAACTGTCCTCTGTATTTTTCTATACCTCCCTTTCTACACTTTCCGCAAGAATTGGGCAAATTTCAGAGAATTTTAGAGAAATAAAAATCCTGTTTTTTCACTCAATCTACCTTTGGAAAAGCGTATCAGAGCACATAGGACAAAATGGAGGGAAAGGACCATTTCGATTTTGCAGAGCTCGGCCTTACCCCTTGGCTACCGCGCCAAACTTGAGGAAGGCGAAAGTTGCAGGGAAATTTCTCGCCCCGCAAGGCTCCAAATAAAATCTCTGTATCCCTGCGCTTGCGGCCGACCTAACTTCACCACAAACCAAACCCCACACGCATGCCCACCACCGTTTTCACTATCGCCAACCAGAAGGGGGGCGTCGGCAAGACCACCACCGCCGTTAACCTCGCCGCCGCCCTCGCGGAGAAGAAAATCCGCACCTTGCTGATCGACCTCGACCCTCAGGCCAACGCCACGAGCGCCATCGGCGTCGAGAAGCAGGAAGGCCGCAGTCTCTACGGTCCCCTCCGCGGCGAAGGTCAAGCGTTGGACATGCTCACACCGACTTCGTACGAGTACCTTTCATTGATTCCCAGCGAGGAAGACTTGGCTGCGGCCGAGATCGAACTCGCCTCGACCGAGAACTACTTACTCCGCCTCAAATCGGTCCTGGCCCCGATCCGCGCCAGCGAAAAGTTCCGCGCCATCATCATCGATTGTCCACCCGCACTCGGGATGCTCTCGATGAACAGCCTTGCCGCCGCGGACTTCTTGTTGATCGCGCTGCAATGCGAGTACCTCGCGCTCGAGGGCCTCGGCCAGATCCTCCGCAACGTCGACCGCCTCAAAGCTGCTCACATCAACGACGACCTCCAGCTCGGCGGCGTCGTCATGACGATGTTTGACCTGCGCACCAACCTCTCGCGCCAAGTCGTCGACGAAGTAAAAAACCATCTGCCCGACAAAGTTTTCGCCAGCGTGATCCCGCGCACGATCCGTCTGAGCGAAGCGCCGAGCTTCGGTAAAACGATTTTCGCGTACGACCCTAGCAGCCCAGGCGCCACCGCTTACAAGAACCTCGCCGTCGAAGTTATCGAGCGTTTCAGCCTAAAGTCCTAAACTCTGAGCGTTCTCGCCCGAACGGCGGCGGATATACGTACGATAAATCCGCCGCCTGCGGCACCTGAATCAAATCATCCTGTGTTTCCCGCCTTCGCCAAATACCGCCAATCCTTTTTGATCGGCCTGCAAAGCAATCTGGTTTACCGCATGAATTTCGCCGTGCGGGGCTTCTTTTCGTTGTTTCACCTCGCCGTCGTATTCATTCTTTGGGGTGCGGTTTACAGCCAGAACGAGAGCATCGGCGGATTCAGTTTTGGCCAGACGCTGACGTATTTCTTGGTGATGCTAGTGATGCAGTTTTTCGTCGGGGCCTTCAACGAAGACTACCAGATCAGCGAGGAAATCCGCAGCGGGCTGATCAACCAATTTATCCTGAAACCGATTAATTATTTCAGCTATCGCTTCAGCATTTTCCTAGCCGCGCGCTTAGTGACGGGCGCGCTGATTTTGATCCCGTTATTGGTCGCAGTGCCTTTGCTCAAAGACTACCTCACGCTCCCCACGGAAGCATGGCGATTTTTTTTGCTCGCGCCGGCGATGATGCTTTCGGCGCTCATTCAGTTCAGCATCGCGTACTGTTTCGGCATGTTGACGTTTTGGTTTCTGGAAATCCAAGGCTTTGTGATTCTATCGATGGCGATCGAATCGCTGCTCGGCGGACAAATGTTTCCGCTCGATTTGTTGCCAGCGTGGATCTTTAACGCCGCCAAATTTCTCCCGTTTTATTATCAGACATATTTTCCCACGGCGATTATCACCGGTCGCATCGAGTTCGCTGCGGCCATCCAAGGCTTCGGTATTCAACTCATTTGGGTGCTCGTATTGCTCGCCGTGAACCAACTGCTTTGGACGCGTGGGCTGCGTCGCCATACCGCGGTCGGCGGCTGATATTGCCATGACGAAATACTTCCAAATCTGGCTCGCGAGCGCTCGCTACTCGATCACGCGGACCCTCATGTTTCGATTCGATTTTTTTCTCTGGGCGCTAGTCGAGTTGTTCTGGATGGGCGTCAACTTGCTGCTGATTTCTGTCATCTACGAACATACCGACTCGATCGCTGGTTGGAGCAAGTACGAGATGTTGCTCCTCGTTGGCACTTCGCTGCTGGTACAACGTTTCCTCATGGGCTTTTTCTGGAGCAGCCTGTTTGAAATGGGGCGCAATATAAAGAGCGGCGCCTTCGATTTCTTTTTGGCGCAACCCGGCAACATCCTGTTCATGGCTTCGACGCGCAAGCTCGACCTCGACGGTCTCTGCAACTCGCTGGTCGCCATGGGCGTCGTCGCTTATGCGGCGCACCGGCTCAACCTCCAACCGAGCGCGCTCGATCTGTTGCTTTACGCCGTGATGATTTTTTGCGGACTAATCATCCATTACAGCATGCTCGTGATGACCATCTCCCTCGCATTCTGGATCACGAGCGCACAAGGCATCGAAGGCAGCTATTTCACGCTCGCGGAATTTTCCCGCCTGCCGCGCGAGGCGTTCAAGGGCATCGCGAGTGTGCTGTTTGTCTGGCTGCTGCCGGTCGTCGTCGTGAGCAACGCCCCGGCGCAAATTCTCCTCCACGGTTTTCAACCCGCCTGGGTGCTCGCCTTGGTCGCCGCGACGCTCGCCTGGTTTGGCACGGCCCTCTTCGTGTTTCACCGCGGGCTGCGCCGCTACGCCAGCGCGAGCTCCTAAAGTCATGAGCTCGCCCCTCGCCTCTTTGCAGCAACGTCTCGGCTACACGTTTCGTGATCCCGCGTTACTGGAACGCGCGCTCACCCATCCGTCGTTTTTACAGGAAAACCCTCACGTACCCGCCAACAACCAGCGACTTGAATTTCTCGGCGACGCCGTGTTGCAGCTCGTGCTCACCGAGGCGCTTTTTCAACGCTACCCCCAAGACCGCGAAGGCGAACTCAGCCGCCGCCGCGCCGCCCTCGCCAAAGGGACGTTCCTTGCGCAACTCGCCCGCGATCTCGGGCTCGATGCGTGCCTCAACGTGGGCTCCAGCGAGGAGGCCACCGGCGGCCGCGAGCGCGCCTCCAATCTCGCCGACGCCTGCGAAGCGCTGTTTGGCGCCGTATTTATCGACAGCGACTGGCTTACTACGCGCGACATGATGCTTGGCCTCATTGGCGACATCGACGCGCGCCTGAACGCCGTCGGTGATCTCCATAATCCCAAGGGCCGCCTCCAAGAACTCGTGCAACCCGTCCACGGTAACCACGCCGTGCGCTACGAAGTGATTCGCACCGAAGGGGGCGATCACGAGCGGCGCTACTTCGTCGAGGTGTATTTACGCGACCAAGCCCTCGGTCAGGGTAACGGCAGTTCCAAGAAAATCGCCGAAGAAGCCGCCGCCCGTGCCGCCCTCGCCGCGCTCGACGGCAAACTGCCCGTCTAAAGCCGTTGGGGAAAACCCTCGGCTCATTTGCGCTTGGTGGTTTTCTCGCTTCTCCCTTTTTCGTCCATGTCGGAAACTTCCTCCACGCGCCACAAGCTCACGGGTATTTGCCCGGTCGCGCGCGGCGCCGTGCTCGCAGCACTCGTCCGCGCGCATCCGGCCACCGTCTGGCTTGTCATCGCCGACGAACTAAAAATTGCCGAACAACTCGCCGAGGACGTCGCCTTTTTCCACGCCGCCGCGCCCAAAGCCGGCGCGCTCCAAGTCCTAATTTTCCCCGAGTCACAGCCCGACAGCCGCGATATGCGTGAAGCCTTCGCCGCTTCGAGCGATCGCCTCACTGTTCTATCCAAACTCCGTGCGCTCCGCACGCCGTCGGGCGCCGCCCTCGCCTCACTCCAAGCCGGACTCATCGTCGTCTCCACGCCGGCCTCGCTGCTCCAACCGGTGCCAGCGCTCGAGGCGTTCGCGGCACGCGAACTCACGCTGGTGCGGGGCGAAGCACTTTCGTTTACCGGCTTACTTGAGCAACTTCGCTCACTCGATTACGATTCTGAAGCGGTCTGCGAGGCGCCCGGCCACTACGCCATCCGCGGCGGCATCATCGACGTTTATCCCGTCACCGCCACGCAGCCGTATCGGCTCGATTTTTTCGGCGACGAGTTGGAAGAAATCCGCGCCTTCGATCCGGTCACCCAGCGCTCGGGCGAAAAAATCGATCGAATCACGCTCTCGGCTTCCCCTCGCATCAAGCTCGACCCCGCCAAGACCGGACTCGCTGACTACCTCCCCCCTTCGTCGCACCTCGCGTTGATTGAGCCAACTGCGCTTGAAGGCTCGTTCAGCGGTTTTGCGCGTGAGGGCTTCGATGGCTTCACGCCGCTCGCCGCGCGGTGTGCTTTGCACTTTGGCCTCAGTGACCTCGACGAAGCCACCTCGCTGCTCCCCGACACCGCCGCCGAACTCACCTGGGACACCGAGAGCCTTTCCCACCATCGTTCCTATCCCGACGATTCGCTCGTGGCGCAGGAGCGCCTCCAAGTCGAAGCCGAGGCCCGCACGCGTTTTCTGCACCAAGTCGCCGCTTGGAAAAAAGAAGGTTACACCCTCGCCGTCGTCGCCTCCAAAGAGGGCGAGGAACAACGCATCCGCGAAATCCTCGAGGACGATGCTTCGCTTAAAAAACTCAAACCGCTTTTCCTACGCGGCGGCCTTAACGAAGGCTTCCGCCTCACGCATCACTCACCGCTCGCCTCCTCACCACTCGCCCCCGTAGCCCGCGGATTGGTCGTCGTCACTGAGACCGAGATTTTCGGTCGGCAACGCGCCCGACGCGCCTCGGGCCCAACCCGCGCCACGGCTCAACGCGCGCAGATCGACCAACTCCTCGATTTCTCTGAACTCGTCGAAGGTGACTTCGTCGTCCACCTCCAACACGGCATCGCGCTTTACCGTGGTCTTTCCAAACTCGATACGGCGCAAGGCATGCGCGAGGTCATCACGCTTGAATTTGACGACCACGTCACGTTGCACGTGCCCTTACAGGAGTCGCACCTGATCAGCCGCTACGTCGGCCTCAGCAAGACCAAACCTCAGCTCGGCCGCATCGGCTCAGGTCGCTGGGAAAAAGCCCGCCAAGCCGCTGAGCGCGCCACGATCGATCTCGCCGCCGAATTACTCCGCATCCACGCCGAGCGCGAAGCCCAACCTGGTTTCGCCTGTCCGCCGGATACGACGTGGCAAAAAGAATTTGAAGGTTCCTTTCCCCACACGGAAACCCGCGACCAACTCCGCGCCATCACCGAAACCAAGGCCGACATGGAGCGCACGCGCCCGATGGATCGACTCATCTGCGGAGACGTCGGTTTCGGGAAGACCGAGGTCGCCATCCGCGCCGCCTTTAAAGCGGTCCAAGGCGGCCGCCAAGTTGCGTTGCTCGTGCCGACGACCGTACTCGCGCAACAACACCTCAACACGTTCCGCGAGCGCATGGCCGGTTATCCCATCGCTGTGGAAATGGTAAGCCGTTTCCGCACCAAGGCGGAACAGAAAAAAATCCTCGAAGCCGCTGCCCTCGGCCAAGTGGACATCTTAATCGGTACGCACCGGCTGCTGCAGGCCGACGTAAAATTTCGCGAACTTGGTCTTGTCGTCATCGACGAGGAACAGCGCTTCGGCGTGAAGCACAAGGAAGCCTTCAAGCGCATGCGCGCCACGGTGGATGTGCTTTCGATGAGCGCCACGCCGATTCCGCGCACGCTCTACATGGCGCTCACGGGCGCACGCGACCTCAGCGTCATCGAAACCGCACCGACCAACCGCCATCCGATCCAGACCATCGTCAAAACCTACGACGAACAACTCGTCGTCGATGCGATCCGGCACGAAATCCGCCGCGGCGGTCAGGTGTTTTATCTGCACAATCGCATCATGACGATTGAGCTCGTGGCCGCACGCCTGCGCCAGCTTATGCCCGAACTCACCATTGGCGTCGGTCACGGCCAGATGGATCCCGCCGACCTCGAGCACATCATGACCGATTTCGTGGCGATGAAGTACCAAGTGCTGATTTGCACCACGATCATCGAAAGTGGCCTCGATATTCCCAACTGTAACACGATCATCATCGAAGGCGCGGATCGTTTCGGCCTGTCACAACTTTACCAACTCCGCGGCCGCGTCGGACGTTTCAAACATCAAGCCTACGCGTACCTGCTGCTGCATCGTCACACCAAGCTTCTCGACATCGCCCGCCAGCGCCTCACCGCGATGCGCCAGCACAACCAGCTCGGCGCGGGTTTCCGCATCGCCATGCGCGACCTCGAACTCCGCGGCGCGGGCAACCTCCTCGGCTCCGAACAAAGCGGCCACATTGTCGGCGTCGGCTTCGAGCTTTACTGCCAATTGCTCCGCCAATCCGTCGCCCGTTTGAAAGGCGAGAAAACGGCCGCCGCGATCCGCGCCAGCGTGAAGCTCGATTTCGTCTTCGTCGGCGAAGGCACCCCGCGCGAAGCCAACGCTCGCGGTCGCCATGGCGATGGTTACACGGCGATCCGCGATGCCGAGGACGCCGCTAATGAAGGCCCGGCGGTCACGCGGATTCAGGCGCGGATTCCTTCGGCTTATGTGAGCGAGACGCGCCTGCGCATTGATTTTTACCGCCGCCTCGCCCTCGCGGATACGTTGCCTGCCCTTAAACAGATCGAATCGGACCTCCGCGATCGCTTCGGTAAATTCAGTGAAGAAGTTCGCGCCTTGCTCTTGATCACAGAGATCCGCATCCGCGCGGAACAAAAAGGCATCCTGTCCGTCGAAACTGAAGCCAACCGCTTGAAGTGTCAGCGCCACAGCGGTCAGCGTGATGATTGGGTGATGCACGGCACCCGGTTTCCACGGTTGACCGCGCCGCAGCCGCTTCTACGTTTAAAAGAAGTCATCACATTTTTGAACAACCTGCCGACCCCATGACGCCTTGTCGTAGTCTCACCATTTTAGGTTTTCTTTGCGCCAGCGCCCTCACGGCCTTGGCCCAGAACGATGGGTTGAACATGCGCTTTGCCAACGGCATCGCCGCCATCGCCGAGGAGAAAGTGATCACCGTAGATGACATCCGCCGCGAAATCTCCCCGCTCATCCCGCAAATCCAGCGCGACGCCCGCAACGAAAAGGAATTCAACGAGAAGATCGAATCCCTTCAGGACAGCGTCATCCAAGACCTGATCGACAAGGTTCTCATCATTAAAGAATTTCGGAAAGAAAAAGACGGCAAGGAAGCCCGCAACATTCCCGCCAGCTACGTCGACAACCGAATCGCCGACATCCTCAGCGAGCAATTCGACAACGATCGCTCCAAGTTCCTAGCCTACTTACGCGCCAAAGGCACCACTCTGCGCGAGTACCGCAAGGAAGTCGAAGAAGACATCATCTTCCATTACATGCAGCAGCAGCAGCGGAAATCCCAGAGCGTCGTCAGCCCCGTTCGCATAGAGATGTTTTACCGCGAAAACAAAGACCGCTTCTACCAAGAGGACGGCGTTCACCTCCGCCTCATCCAACTCTCCCGCGCCGACAACGCCACCGACGCCGAACTCAAGACCAAGGCTGATGAGATCATCGCCAAATTTAAAGGCGGCGCCAAATTCGAAGACCTTGCCAAAGAATACAGCCAAGACTCTCGCCGCGCCAAAGGTGGCGATTGGGGCTGGGTTAAACGCTCCGACTTGAAGGATGATTTCAAGAACCCGCTCTTCGTGCTTAAACCCGGCGAAGTCACCTCCCCGCTCATGCTTTCAGAAGGCTGCTTCATCCTCTTCGCCGAAGAACGCAAATACGCCGGCAACCAAGCCATCGACGAAGTGCGCGACCAGATTGAGCGCATGCTCGTCACCCAGATGGCGCAGAGCAGCCAAGAACGTTGGCTAGAACGCCTCCGTCGCAACGGCTACGTGAAGCACTACTAAACGTAGTCCAACGTCACACTATTTTAAAAAACCGCCCCAATTTGGGCGGTTTTTTTTGCGCCCAGTTTTTGGTAAACCGGCATTGCGCTTGAACTTACGCTTAACCGCAAAGGTGCTATTATCTAGCATGAGCGCCCGCGAGCCCTACGACCACCCCGCGAACCGCCTCCGCTCCACCGCCGTCGGCGAACGTCCCTAAAAGCGCCTCGAAAAATTCGGCGCCGCCGTCCTGCCGCAACGGCTCCAAAGGCTCCGGCCACAACGATTGGCGCGGCGGATATCACGATCACACGCCAACTCACCGCCGCCGCCTAGGCCATCAACATTGCGCTCATCGATCACGTGATCATCGGCCGCGCAGGCGCCAATCCAGCGGGGAAGGGATTTTACAGCTTCGCCGCCAGCGGTCTTTTGTGATCGCTTCCTTGCACAAAACCTCACCCCTGATTTCTGTGCGAAAAAACCTCCCCTACGTCGTCGCGTCGCTTTGTCTTGGTTTATTCGTCGCGCCGCTGACCTTCGCCGCCTCCGCGGCCAAGCCGCTCAACATTTTAGTGCTCTACGCCGACGACTGGCGCCACGACACACTCGGCGCGGCCGGCCACCCCGTGGTTAAAACTCCGAACCTCGACCAACTCGCGGCCGAGGGCGTGCGCTTCACGCACAATTGCGTCACCACCTCCATCTGCGGAGTGAGCCGCGCATCGTTGTTCACCGGCCAATGGATGTCGCGCCACGGTAACCCCGCCTTCAACCTGTTCACCACCCCTTGGGCCGAAACTTACCCCGGCCTGCTTCGCGACCACGGTTACTTTGTCGGCCACATCGGCAAATGGCACAACGGCAAATTCCCGCAGGATAAATTCGATTTTGGCCGCTCGTACCAAGGCACGCATTGGCAAAAAAAACCCGATGGCTCGTTGATCCACGTCACCCAAAAAAACGAAAACGACGCCCTCGAATTTCTGCGTACCCGGCCCGGTGATAAACCGTTTTGCCTAACGCTCGCGTTTTTTGCCACGCACGCCGAAGACCAAAATCCGCTCCAATACCTGCCGCAACCCAGCAGTATGGAGCTCTACAAAGACACGGTCATTCCCGTCCCGGCGACCGCCGCCGATACGTTTTTCAAACGCCTGCCGCCCTTCATCGCCAACGAAGAAAACGAAGGTCGCCGTCGCTGGCATTGGCGTTTCGACACGCCGGAGAAATATCAGGCGATGATGAAGAATTATTACCGCCTCGCCACCGAGGTCGACACCACCTGCGGCCGCGTGCTCGCCGAACTCCGCCGCCAAGGCGCGCTCGAGAACACGCTCATCATTTTCACCGGCGACAACGGCTACTTCCACGCTGAGCACGGGCTCGCCGATAAATGGTACCCTTACGAAGAAAGCATCCGCACGCCGCTCATCGTGCGCGACCCGCGTTTACCCGCCGCCCGTCGTGGCCGCACCGACGATGCGTTCACGCTCAACGTCGATCTCGCGCCCACGTTTCTCGCGGCGGCGGGCGTCGCGGCACCGCCCCGCATGCAAGGGCGCGACCTCGCCCCGCTTTACCTCGCCGCCCAACCCCCAGCTTGGCGCACGGAATTTTTCTACGAACACGCCACGATTAATAACATCACGTTCATCCCTTCCTCGCAGGCCCTCGTGCGCAAAGACGCTAAATATCTCTTCTGGCCTGATTTCAATTTTGAGGAGCTTTTTGACCTGAAAACCGATCCCGCCGAGACGCACAATCTCGCGACCGATCCCGCCTATACCGCGATCCTCGCCGAAATGCGGCAACGTTTTGCCGTGGTTAAAACCGCGGCGCGTTAAAACGCAAACCGCCAGCTAAAGGGAATCGTGACGGGTAGCCGTTGGGCCTTGGCGGCCCCGGTCCGACGAGGGTCGGCCCGGCTAAAACCCCCTGTGGGGGTGAAAGTGGTGGTAGGATCTGGATTCGAACCAGAGAAGGCGTAAGCCAGGAGATTTACAGTCTCCCCTCGTTGGCCACTTGAGTATCCTACCATTTAGGGAAGGCGCACGCTCTCGGCTCATCCCACGGAGTTCAAGATATTTTTCAGACCTTTTCTTGCGGCCCTCGTATTTCACCTCGAAATTGGGGAAGTCATTTTTCTCTATTTACTGATTTTTTCTGCGCTGAGCCTTCGCGACGACTGAGCGATGAGCCCGCGGGTCGGAGCGCGGGTAAACTAGGCTGCCTCACTAGCACCTTGCGCCGTTGACAGCGCACAGGGCGGACGTTTTCAGTCTTAGCTTCTGCGCTCGTCGCAAACCCTCTGTTTTACTCAACCGTATAACCCATCCACATGGCCGCTAAATCCAAAGCAAAGAAGTCCGCTCCCGCGAAGAAATCCGCCTCCAAGAAGGCGCCTAAATACGTTTACACGTGGGGCGCCGCCAAAGCCGACGGCAATGGCACGATGAAAGCCCTCCTTGGTGGCAAGGGCGCCAACCTCGCCGAAATGACCCGCATCGGCTTGCCCGTGCCTCCCGGCTTCACGATCACGACCGAAGTCTGCACCTATTACTACGCCAACAAGCGCACCTATCCCTCGACCCTCCAGACCGAGATGGAAGCCGGCGTGCGCAATATGGAGAAGATCATGGGCACCACCTTCGGCGCCAAGACCGGCATGCCTCTCCTTTTGGCCGTGCGCTCCGGCGCCCGCGATTCCATGCCCGGCATGATGGACACAATCCTTAATCTCGGCCTCAACGACGAGACCGTCCTCGCCCTCGAGAAAGCAACCGGCAACTCCCGTTTTGCCTACGATTGCTACCGCCGCTTCATCCAGATGTATGGCGACGTCGTCATGGGCGTGCAGAAACGCGAAGGCGAAGACCACGATCCGTTCGAGCACACCATCCACTCTTACAAACACGAAGTTTACCACGGCGACATCGAGGACTCAAAACTCACCGCCTCCGACCAACAAGAGCTCATCAAACGCTTCAAGGCTCTCGTCAAAGAACGCACCGGTAAAGCCTTCCCGAACAGCGCCTGGGACCAACTCCGGGGCGCCGCGGGCGCCGTCTTCGGTTCTTGGATGAATGACCGGGCGTGCGTCTATCGCCGCAAATACAACATCCCTACCGAATGGGGCACCGCCGTTAACGTCCAAGCCATGGTCTTCGGCAACACCGGCGAAACCTCCGGCTCCGGCGTCGCGTTCACCCGCAATCCCGCCAATGGCACCAACGAATTCTACGGCGAATTCCTCGTCAACGCCCAGGGCGAGGACGTCGTCGCCGGCGTCCGCACCCCCGAGCCCGTGATTAAGCTCAAGGACGTCATGCCCAAGAGCTACGCCGAACTGCTCAAAGTCCGCGCCACCCTCGAGAAACACTTCAAGGACGTCCAGGACATCGAGTTCACCGTCCAAGAGGGCAAGTTGTTCATGCTCCAGACCCGCAACGGCAAACGCACCGCCGCCGCCGGTCTGAAGTTCGCCGCCGACATGGTCCGCGAAAAACTCATCGACTGGGAAACCGCGGTCCTCCGCAACCCCGCCGATCAGCTCGAGCAACTCCTCGCCCCGATCTTCGACCTCGCCGAAGTCAAGAAAGCCAAAGTCATCGCCACCGGCCTGCCCGCCGGCCCCGGCGCCGCCACCGGCAAGATCTACTTCAACGCCGACCGCTCCGTGCAGGCCGCCGACAAGGGCGAAAAAGTTCTCCTCGTCCGCGTCGAGACCTCCCCAGAAGATCTGCGCGGTATGATCGCCGCCGAAGGTATCCTCACCGCTCGCGGTGGTGTGTCCTCACACGCTGCGCTCGTCGCCCGCCAAATGGGCAAAGTCTGCGTCTGCGGCGCCGCCGGCGTCACCATCGACTACGATGCGAAGACCGCCACCATCGACGGCCACACGTTTAAGGAAGGTGACTTCCTCTCGATCGACGGCACCTCTGGCCTCGTTTACGCCGGCCAGATCAAGACCGCTCCATCGGAAATCATTTCCGGTCTGCTCAGCGACGACCAAGCAGCGCAGAAGACCGAGAAATATAAGAACTACGTGCAGCTCATGAAATGGTGCGCCCAGTCCACCAAGATGAGCGTCCGCACCAACGCCGACACGCCGAAGCAAGCCGCTGAAGCCATGGCGTTCGGCGCCGTCGGTATCGGCCTAGTCCGCACCGAACACATGTTCTTCGAAGGCGACCGCATCGACGCCATGCGCGAGATGATCCTCGCCGACAACCTCAAGGATCGCGAAGCCGCCCTCGCCAAGCTCCTGCCATATCAACGCGACGATTTCTACGGCATCTTCAAAGCCCTCAAAGGCTATCCCGCGACCGTCCGCTTCCTCGATCCCCCGCTCCACGAGTTCCTCCCGAACTCGAAGGAACAGCAGATGGATCTCGCCCGTAAGCTCAGCATCCCGGTCGAGAAGATCATGCACCGCGTGCACGAGCTGCATGAGTTCAACCCCATGCTTGGCTTCCGCGGTTGCCGCCTCGGCATCAAGTTCCCCGAGATCACCCGCATGCAGGCCCGCGCCGTCCTCGAGGCCGCCGCCGATGCGACCAAGGCCGGCTTCAAAGCCAAGCCCGAGATCATGATCCCGCTCGTCGGCTTCAAGAAGGAGCTCGATCTCCAAGTCGCCATCGTGCACGAAGTCGCCGCCCTCGTGCAGAAGGAGAAGAAGGTGAAGATCGCCTACTCCGTCGGCACCATGATCGAGATCCCACGCGGTGCCCTCACCGCCGACGAAATCGCTCAGACCGCCGAGTTCTTCAGCTTCGGCACGAACGATCTCACGCAGACCTGCTTGGGCATGTCGCGTGACGACTCCGGCAGCTTCCTAGGCACCTACGTTGAAAACGAGATCGTGAAGAAGAACCCCTTCGCCTCGATCGACCAGACCGGCGTCGGCCAGCTCATCAAGATCGCCTGCGAGAAAGGCAATCAGACCCGCCCCGGCATCAAGCTCGGCATCTGTGGCGAACACGGCGGCGACCCCGATTCGGTGAAATTCTGCCATAAGGTCGGCCTGACCTACGTGTCCTGCTCGCCTTACCGCGTACCGGTCGCTCGCCTCGCCGCCGCACAAGCTGCCATCGAGGAAAAGCGCTCCGCCACCAAGAAGAAGTAATTCGCTCCGCGGCTTGAGTCCGCATCTTGGCTAAAATTCAGCCCCGTGCCCTCACCGGCGCGGGGCTTTTTTGTGCACGCCCGGCTCGTCGCAACCTCACCGCACGCGGCGAACGCCATGAGGCTTGAATCGCGCACCCGCGCCGGATTGAAATGCACCATGACCCGCTTCGCTCCTCTGGCCCGGTTCGCCCTCGCGCTATCGTTACTTAATTCCGTTCACGCCGCTGAATCAGGCCCTCGCGTTTTGAAAGACGTCACCTTTCTCGCTCCCGATCGCGCCGAAAAACTCGATGTTTACCTGCCCGCCGCGCTCCCCCAAGGCACGCTCGCTCCGGCCGTCGTTTGGATTCATGGCGGCGGCTGGACGGGCGGCACGAAAAACGAAGCCCGCGCCGCTGAAATCTGTGGCACGTTAGCCGCCGCCGGCTACGTCGCGGTCAGTATCGACTACCGCCTCGGGGACGGCGCGTGGCCGACCAACCTACACGATTGCAAAAACGCCGTCCGCTTTCTGCGTGCCCATGCAGCCGAGTATCATATCGATCCTAAGCGCATCGCCGTCGCCGGCGGCTCGGCGGGTGGCCACCTCGCGTTGATGACGGGCCTCACGGCGGATCAGGCAGAGTTTGAGCCCGCGGCCAACGCCACGCCCTACCCGGGAGTTTCGAGCCAAGTGCGCTGCATCATCGATCTGTACGGGCCGGCCAGCCTACTCACGCGCTTGGAAACCGACGCCAAGGGCGTACCCAATGGCAAACGCAAGCCCGGCGGGGGCCTCCAAGTCTTCGGCGCCGCGAGCATCGACGACCCCGTCTTCACCCTCGCCTCGCCGGTAACTCACGTTGCGAAAAATTCTCCGCCTGTGCTCATCATCCACGGTCTCATCGATGGCACAGTCGATATCGGCCAATCGTGGACCTTGGCCGGGGCTCTCGTCCGCACGGGCGTGGAACACGAATTCATCTTGGTCGAAGACGCTGGCCACACGTTTGACTTTGAATTCTGGAACAAAAAAGCCCTAGCGCGCGACCTGCGCCCCGTTGCTCTCGCCTTCCTCGCGAAACACCTCGCAACGCGTTAAAGACCCGCGCGATTTCAGCGCACCTCGCGCTCCGCGGTCCCCGCCATCACGTCTTTCACGCCGGTAAAATTCTGCAAGCTCAGCCCGCGCACCCCGCGCAAAACGAGGCGCGGCGCCCCGGGCGTTTGCTGGGCATCAAACTCTGTCAGACTCACGCCCGCCGCATCCTCGAGCCACACCGCCGGACGCGCCTCGGGCGCCGCGTAGCTCACTTTCATCCGTTCAACCGTGAGCCTAGCCACGTGCCGCACAAAAAAACCATAAACCGGCAACGTCCCAAACATGCTCGGCTCAGGATAGCCGCGCTCATTTTCCGCCGGCTCTAGCTTAGCGTCTTCGGCGGTGCCGCCGCCGCGATACTCGATCGTGATATCGCTCAAGCGCACATCTTCAATCGGATGGCCGACAAGCCCGACGAGCTGCGAGGCAAACCT